>PPEA01000200.1 GCA_002967005.1 Mycobacterium talmoniae | reverse complement strand
TGTCGCCGCGGCCGATCACCACCGTGGCCCCCAAGGCGGTCGTCGACGGTCCCGCGCCGCAGCCTCGAAGACGAGATCCAGCCTGTACCAGCCGCGTACCAGCCGTGACGCCGCCGGCCTGGACCCGGCACGCCATCTGGTGGCAGGTCTATCCGCTGGGCTTTGTCGGCGCGTTTCCCGCGCAGACGCCACCGCAGCCGGACGAGCACCGGCTGCGCCGGGTCGCCGGACTGGTTCGACCACGCCGTCGAACTGGGCGCCTCGGGGGTGGCGCTGGGGCCGGTGTTCGCCGCGCGCACGCACGGCTACGACACCACCGACCACTACCGCATCGACGCGCGGCTGGGCGACGACGCCGACTTCGACCACCTCATCGAGCAGGCCCACCGGCGCGGCCTGCGGGTGCTGCTGGACGGCGTGTTCAACCACGTCGGGCTCGACTTCCCCCGGTATCGGCGCGCGCTGCACAACGACACGGCGGCCCGCTGGTTTCGCCGAGATCGCGGCACCTTCCACACCTTCGAGGGCCACCCCGAGCTGATCACCCTCAACCACGACAATCCCGATGTGGTGGACTACACCGTCGACGTGATGACCCATTGGCTGGGCCGCGGCGCCGACGGCTGGCGACTCGACGCGGCTTACGCCGTGCCGCAACCGTTCTGGGCTACGGTGCTGCCGCGGGTCCGGGACCGGCACCCGGATGCCTGGTTCGTCGGCGAACTGATCCACGGCGACTACGCCGCGACGGTGCGCGACGCCGGCTTCGACTCCGCCACCCAGTACGAGCTGTGGAAGGCGATCTGGAGCAGCCTCAACGACGCCAACTTCTTCGAGCTGGACTGGGCGATGCAGCGCCACAACGCCTTTCTGGCCAGCTTCGCGCCGCTGACCTTCATCGGCAACCATGACGTCACCCGGATCGCCAGCCGGCTCGAGCACCCCGAGCACATGGCCCAGGCCCTAGTGATCCTGATGACCATCGGCGGCATCCCCAGCCTGTACGCCGGCGACGAGTTCGGCTATCGCGGCGTCAAAGAGGAGCGGGCCGGCGGCGACGACGCGGTGCGCCCCGAGTTCGGCTCTCCCCCAGCCCAATTAGCCGGGCGGGACGCGGAGATCCGGGCGCTGCACCAGTACCTGATAGGGCTGCGGCGGCGGCACCCGTGGCTCTACGAGGCGTCCACCACGGCGCTGCGGCTGGACAACCGGCGCTACATCTACCGGAGCCGCCACGGCGACCAGGCGCTGATCGTGGCCCTCAACGTCGACGATGCCCCGCTGCACGTGGCGTTGGCTGACCTGGGCACCGCGCGGGCGGAGGTGCTGGCCGGCAGCGGCGCGCCGCCGCAGCAGGTGGTCACCGAGCTGACGGTCGAACCGCACGGCTGGCGGATCCTGCGCCCGGTGTGAGCGGGGGCTATTCGGCCAGCCGGGCCAGCGTCTCCGGATCCTGCTGCCCGCCGTAATAGCGGTCCAGCAGCGTGACGAAATCGGCGTTGTCGGCGCCGGCGCGGGCGAACAACGTCATCGACGAGCGGACCTTGAGGTTGTCGGGCCAGCCGAAGATGTCCTCGATCGACCGGCCGGACACCCCGTTGACCAGCCGGGCGCACTCATGCAGCCGCGGCCCCAGCACGTCATGGCTCAGGTAGGCCCGAGCTTCGGCCAGCGACCCGATGCCGTAGCGGTCGGCCATCGCGCTGCTACCCAGCCCGCGCAGCTGCGGGAAGACGAACCAGATCCAGTGGGTGCGCTTGCGGCCGGCGCGCAACTCGGCCAGCACGCCGGCGTACACGCGGTCCTGCGCGTCGACGAAGCGCCACAGGTCATACGGGTCGGCCATGACGTTTACCGTCGCACATCCGGGTGCGGGCGTGACCTCGATTCACCGGTAACGCGGGGGCGCCCCGCCGGTTGGCACTACTGTCGAAACGGATGCCGCGCTCGCCGATCGTGAAGGACCTGATGACCGCCACCTCCGCAGGCCGCGACGCACCCGAGACCAGCCTCGCCCGCAAACTGCGGCGCCGACGTCAGCGGCGCCGCGGCATCAGCATCCAGTCCAAGCTGCTGTTGATGCTGCTGGCCACCAGTGTGCTGTCGGCCGCGGTGGTCGGTGTCATCGGTTTCCGATCCGGGCGCCAATCGTTGGAGGCGGCCGCGCTGGACCGGTTGACCCAGATCCGCGCCGCCCAGGCGCGCCAGCTGCAGGCCCAGCTCAAGGACCTCAAGGACACCCTGATCATCTACACCCACGACACCACCTGCGCGAACGCGATCGGGGCGTTTGCCGCCGGGCTCGATCAGCTGGCGGACGCGCCCGTCGACCCGGCCCAAGACCAGGCGCTGCGCAGCTTCTACCAAAACCACCTGGGCAAACGCGAGGAAGCCGAAACCGGCACCAAGGTGCAGATCAACTCGCTGCTGCCCAACACCAATGCGCAAAAGTATCTGCAAGCCCACTACACCGCCCCGTTCACCGACCGCGCGGCGGCGATCAAGGTCGATGACGCCGGCGACGGCAGCGCCTGGACGGCCGCCAACGCCCGTTACAACGACTTTTTCCGGACCATCGTGAGCCGCTCCAGTTTCGAGGACGCGCTGCTGCTGGACACCCGGGGCAACGTCGTCTACTCCGCCTACAAAAACGTCGACCTGGGCACCAACATCTTTTCCGGCCCCTACCGGGACAGCAATCTCGCCGAGGCGTACCGAACCACGATGAACGCCCGCGCCGTCGACTACGTCGGGGTCACCGACTTCGCCGAGTACGAGCCGGTCGGGCAACCCACCGCGTGGCTATCGGTGCCCATCGACGGGCCGGACCGTCGGGTGGGGGTGCTGGCGCTGGAGTTCCCGATCGGCAAGATCAACCGGCTGATGACCGTCGACCGGGACTGGCAAGCCGCCGGCATGGGCAAGACCGGGGAAACGTTTCTGGTCGGTCCGGACAACCTGATGCGGTCGGATTCGCGGCTGTTCCTGGAGGACCCCGAGGCCTACCGGCGCGACGTGGTGCGGGCCGGCACCCCGCCGGACGTCGCCGCCAAAGCCATCCGGCAACACGGCACCACCCTGGTGCAACCGGTGGCCACCGAGTCCACCCGGCTGGCGGCCCAAGGCCAGCGCGGCACCGTGATCACCCGGGATTATCTCGGCCGCCGGACCCTGCAGGCCTATGCCCCGCTGGAGCTGACCGGGCTGCGGTGGAACATCGTGGCCAAGATCAACTCCGCCGAGGCGTTCGCGCCGGTGGCCGCGTTCACCCAGACCCTGGTGGTCTCCACGGCGGTGATCATCTTCCTGGTGTGCGTGGCCGCCATGCTGCTGGCCCGGATCTTCGTCCGACCGGTGCGCCAGCTGATGGCCGGGGCGCACCAGATCAGCGCCGGCGACTACGACGTCCGGCTGCCGGTGCTGTCCCGCGACGAGTTGGGGGATCTGACCGTGGCGTTCAACGACATGGGCCGCAACCTCACCCTCAAGCAGGAGCTGATCAACGAGCAGCGCCGGGAAAACGACCGGCTGTTGTTGTCGGTGATGCCGGAGCCGGCCGTGCAGCGCTACCGCGAGGGCGAAGAATCCATCGCGATCGAGCACCAGAACCTCACCGTGATCGCCGCCGAGACCGACCATCTCGACGAATTGTCGGCCGGGCTGGCCTGCGAGGAGTCGCTGTCGGTGGTCAACAAGCTGGTCCGCCAGTTCGATGCGGCCGCCGAGAGCACCGGCATCGAGCCGGTGCAAACCATGCACAACTGGTATCTGGCCAGCTGTGGGCTCAGCGTGCCGCGGCTGGACAGCGCGCGGCGCGCGGTGGACTTCGCCGCCGAGTTGCAACGCATCGTCGAGCGGTTCAACAGCGAGACCGGCAACGCGCTGACCTTACGGGTCGGGATCGACACCGGGCCGGTGACCAGCGGGCTGATCGGCCGGTCCAACCTGGCCTACGACATGTGGGGGTCGGCGGTCAACTTCGCCTACCAGCTCAAAAACGAGTCCCCGCAACCCGGCATCTACGTCACCGCCCGGGTCTACGAGGCCGTCGGCGACAGCCACGCATTCACCGCGGCCGGCAGCGTCACCGTCGACGGGGTCGAGCAGACGATCTGGCGCCTGGCCGAGGGCCAGCCGTGACCAACCCCCTGGACGCCCCCTGGTTTTACTGGGCCCTGGCGGTGGCCGTGGGGCTGCCGGTGGGTCTGGTGCTGTTCACCGAGTTGCAGCAGGCGCTGGCCCGGCGCGGCAGCGCGCTGGCCCGCCCGGTGGGGATGATCCGCAGCTACCTGCTGCCGCTGGGTGCGCTGCTGGCGCTGCTGGTCAAGGCCAACCAGGTGTCCGCCGAGGCCACCCCGGTGCGCATCGTCGCCACCGTGTTCGGTTTCGCGGTACTGATCCTGGTGCTGTCCGGATTCAACGCCACCCTGTTCCAGGCCGCCCCGGAGGGCAGCTGGCGGCGCCGGATGCCGTCGATCTTCCTCGATGTCGCGCGATTCGTGCTGATCGCCGTCGGGCTGGCGGTGATCCTGTCCCGGGTCTGGGGCGCCGACGTCGGCGGACTGTTCACCGCGCTGGGCATCACCTCGATCGTGCTCGGGCTGACGCTGCAGAACTCGGTCGGCCAGATCATCTCCGGGTTGTTCGTGCTGTTCGAGCAGCCGTTCCAGCTCGGCGACTGGATCGACACCCCGTCGGCGCGCGGCCGGGTGGTGGAGGTCAACTGGCGGGCCACCCACGTCCGCACCGGCAGCGGCCTGCAGATCATGCCGAACTCGGTGCTGTCGGCGGCGTCCTTCACGAACCTGAGCCGCCCCAAAGGCGCACACGAGATTTCGGTCGACACCGTGTTCGCGGTGAGCGACCCGCCGGACCAGGTGTGCGTCGTGTTGACCCGGGTGGCCGCCGCGCTGCCGCAACGCCGCAGCGATGCGGCGCCGCACAGTGTTGCGGTCGGCGGCACCGGCTACACCACCACGATCCCGCTGCGCTCCCCCGCCGACGACGGCGCCGCCCGCGCGGCGTGCCTGCGCTGGCTGTGG
>PPEA01000020.1 GCA_002967005.1 Mycobacterium talmoniae | reverse complement strand
GTGATGACGTTGATCGACCGGATCACCGGCCGGCTGCGCACGGCGGGCCGCACTGGGCGGACGGTGGTGCTGCGGCTGCGGTTCGACGACTTCGGCCGGGCCACCCGCTCGCACACCCTGCCGTGGCCGACGTCCTCGACCGCACCCATCCTGGCCGCCGCCCGCGGGTTGGTGGCCGGGGCGGCACCGCTGATCGCCGAGCGCGGCTTGACCCTGATCGGGTTCGCGGTCGCCAATATCGACCGAGGCGGGGCCCAGCAGTTGGAACTGCCGTTCAACGGCGCGGACCGGCCCGCCGTCGACGAGGCGGTCGAACGGGTGCGCCGCCGCTACGGCAACGCGGCGCTGATCCGCGCGGCGCTGCTCGGCCGGGATCCCGGCCTGGAGATGCCGCATCTGCCCGACTGACCACGGGGCGCCGAGTGGGCAGTTAGGGCACGGGTTTTCGCCGGAAGCGTGCATCAACTGCCCACTCGACGGTAGCTAAACCAGTTGGGCGGCAATGAAACCGGCGAGCAGGACGGCGAACCCGCCCATCTCCCCGGCGATAAGGGCGAACATGCTGAGGTGCAGGCCGCGGGTCGGATGGGCGAACTGGTTGGTGGTGTCGCGCAACGCGCCGTGCGCGATGTAGCTGGCGATGGCGGCCACGAAGAAGAACACCACCACCATGGCCGCGGTCAGGTTCACCCACGGCGGCCAGCCGCTAAGTTCCACGAAGACCGCGATCAGCAGCGTCGCGAATGAGTAGAGCAGCGCCGCGCGGTGCGCGATGTCGACGTAGGGATGCGCGATGTGGTTCTCGGCGGTGGCCATCTGCCGGTATTTCCACACGCCCAGACCCAGCGCCAATAAGAAGATCAGCCCGGCCGCCAGCAGGGTGATCACGGTGTCGATGCCCAGGCCCGCGCGCACGACTCGTGAGTTTATGACGCCGTCCAGGTCAACAGGTCCTCGGCCGGCCAGGTGTTGACGATCCGCTCGGTCGGCACCCCCGCATCCAGGGCCCGCTGGGCGCCGTAGCCCAGGAAATCCAGCTGGCCCGGCGCGTGCGCGTCGGTGTCGATGCTGAACAGGCACCCGATCTCCAGTGCCAGGTTGAGCAGCCGGGTCGGCGGGTCACGGCGCTCCGGGCGGGAGTTGATCTCCACCGCGGTGCCGTGGTCGCGGCAGGCGGTGAACACCTTTTCCGCATCGAACTTCGATTCGGGCCGGATGCCTCGGTTGCCAGCCACCAGCCGTCCGGTGCAGTGGCCCAGCACGTCGGCGTGTTCGTTGGACACCGCGCGGATCATCCGGCGGGTCATCGACGCCGCATCCATCGCCAGTTTCGAGTGCACGCTGGCCACCACGACATCGAGCCGCTCCAGCAGGTCCGGCTCCTGATCCAGGGTGCCGTCGTCGAGGATGTCGACCTCGATGCCGGTCAGGATGCGCATCGGCGCGAACCGCTCCCGCAGCTCGTCGATCACGTCAAGCTGGCGACGCAACCGGTCGGGGGAGAGGCCGTTGGCGATCGTCAGCCGCGGGGAATGGTCGGTCAGCGCACAGTACTGGTGGCCCAGCGCCGCGGCGGTGGCCATCATCTCCTCGATCGGCGCCGACCCATCCGACCAGTTCGAATGCAGATGCAGATCCCCGCGCAGCGCGGCGCGAACCTCCCCACCGCCGAGATCGGCGGCCGCCGAACGCAGTTCGACCAACACGTCGGGTTCGCGGCCCGACCAGGCCTGCGCGATCACCGCGGCGGTCTTCGGCCCGATCCCGGGCAGGGACTGCCAGCTGTTGGCCCGCCCGTGCCGGTCCCGTTCGGCCGGGTCGAGCGCCTCGACGACGTCGGCGGCGCGCCGGTAGGCCATCACCCGGCGGGAGTCCTCGCGGGCCCGGTCCTTGTAATAGGCGATCTGTCGCAGCGCGGACACCGGATCCATTCCCCCAGTGTGCCGCAGCCGCGAGACGCCGAGCAGACGCAGAATCGCATAAATCGAACGCGGAGCGTGCGATTCTGCGTCTGCTCGCCGCGGGGCGGAGTGCCGTAACCGCGAGTAGCCTGAAGCGAGTGCGATTCGCCTTCAAAACCTCACCGCAAAACACCACCTGGGCCGACATGTTGGCGCTCTGGCAGGCCGCCGACCAGATCGACATCTACGAGTCCGGCTGGACCTTCGACCACTTCTATCCGATCTTCTCCGACTCGGCCGGGCCGTGTCTGGAGGGCTGGACCACGCTGACCGCGTTGGCCCAGGCCACCACCCGGCTGCGGCTGGGCACCCTGGTCACCGGGATCCACTACCGCCATCCCGCGGTGCTGGCCAACATGGCCGCGGCGCTGGACATCATCTCCGGCGGTCGGCTCGAGTTGGGCATCGGCGCCGGCTGGAACGAGGAGGAGTCCGGCGCTACGGCATCGAATTGGGCAGCATCAGGGAACGGTTCGACCGGTTCGAAGAGGCCTGCCAGGTGTTGACCGGCCTGCTCAGCCAGGAGACCACCGATTTCGACGGCAAGTTCTATCAGCTCAAGGGGGCGCGCAACGAGCCCAAGGGGCCGCAGCGCCCGCACCCGCCGATCTGCATCGGCGGCAGCGGCGAGAAACGCACCCTGAAGATCACCGCGAAATATGCTCAACATTGGAATTTCGTCGGCGGCCCGCCCGAGGAGTTCGCGCGCAAGCGCGACGTGCTGGCCGCGCACTGCGCCGATATCGGTCGCGACCCCAAGGAGATCCTGCTGTCGGCGCACGTGCGGCTGGAGTCGGATCGTAACTACGGCAAGGTGATTGACGACGCGGCCGCGTTGGGCGCCGAGGGGCTGGACCTGGCCATCGTGTACATCCCGGTGCCCTATGACCCGGCGGTGCTCGAGCCGCTGGCCGAGGCGATCCGAGACTCTGGGCTGTAGTTAACCGGTCAGCCGGTCTAGTTCGGCGGCGAGGTTGATCCGGGCCTGCGCTTCCCAGCGCTGCTGGGCCGCCGGCGTGCGATAGAGCGCGGGGCCACCCAGCAGCGCGCGCAGCACCTGCGCGCGTCCGGTCCGGAAGGCGTCGTCGGGCAGGTGCAGGTATTCGTCCCGAACCGCCGCCGCGTAGGCGGCGTAGCGGTCGGCCGGTGCGCCCAGGATCGCCAGGTCCGCGTCGGACAGCGTGACGCCGTTGCGATCGTCGGGCGCCGGGTCATGGGCGGCGGTGAGCCGCACCAACCGGGCGACCTCCGCGATCAGCGACACCGGCAGGCCGAGCGCGGCCAGTTCGGTCTCCGCGCGCCGCGCGCTGTTCTCCTCGTCGTCGCCGCGGCCCCGATACACCGCGTCGTGATACCACGCGGCCAGCCGCACCGCGTCGGGGTCGTCCGCGTGGGCGGCGAGGGCGTCGACGTGGGCCAGCACGTCCCGTAGGTGAGCCAGGTTGTGGTAGCGCCGATGCGGTTCGCTCCAGGCCGCCAGCAGCCCGCGGCCGATCCCGTCCCGGTCGGGCGAGGTGGACTGCGGCGCGATCAGGGCGTGCCAGGCGGCGGCCAGGTCGGCGACGTCGGGGTCACTGGGCGGCATGACCCGATTCTCGCCCACGCGGGCTGCGCGGCGCGACGCACCGAGAGATCACGAACTGGCAAACTGCCGCACGGTGCGCGGCCGCTGCGCTACACCCCGAAGCGCAGTAGCTCGTCGGTGGTGACCAAGCGTTCGTGTTTAGCCGGAAACTCGCGGCTCTTGACCGGATGCCGTAACAATGACCAGGCCATTCGCCCTACCCGCGATAGGGCTATCGGGTTGATGTGCACGACGATTACTCCTGCGGTCGGTGTTGCTGATCTGGGCCCGCATACCGCACTGCCCACACCGCGTTATTAGACACCTGCCGATTGGCAAACAGTACGCGACGCGCCGATAAATCATCGGATGATTCTGGTGAGGTCTATGTGGCCAGAGTGATCAGCACGAGCAGACGCAAAAGCCCCCATTTCTAGCACCAAATGGGGGCTTTTGTGTCTCAGTGTCAGTGTGAGTGTGCCGGGTTGCGGTGTGTCTGCGTGACAGGTGCCGTGGCGCGGTGGTTGGTTCTGTCTTACCTGGTGTCTGGCTCATTTTGCGTCTGCCGCCCTCGGGGTTGGCGT
>PPEA01000002.1 GCA_002967005.1 Mycobacterium talmoniae | reverse complement strand
CGTTCGCGATCATCCGCCGCACCTCCCGCCCGCAGGAGGAGTCGCCGCGGCCGCCGAGCGTCGAGGTGCAGCCCAAGCCGTAAGCGGCCGGCTGGACAGCGCACCGGCGGCGCCTATCGTGGAAGTCAGTGCGACCTTCAAGGAGGCGCAGATGGCAGAGACGCCGCCTACCCAGGAGCTGCGCGCGTTCGATCAGGGTTGGCCGACCCACCGGAGAATGGTGCGGTTCGACTGGTCGGAGACCCCGTTGCACTGGGTGCCCGACGATCCGTTCACCACCCATGTCATCAACGTGCTGCACCTGCTGCTGCCGGCCGGCGAACGCTGGTTCATCGAGGCGGTTAAAGAGGCGGCGCCACTGGTCGACGATCCCGACCTGCAGGCCGCGATCAAACCGTTCATCCAGCAGGAGGCCTGGCACGCCTGGGCGCACACCATCGTGCTGCGTCACCTGGCCGACCAGGGCATCGACACCACCGCCTACACCGATCGGCTGGATCGCTGGTTGTCGGCGCTCGGCGAGCGCCACGAGCGCTGGCCGCAACCGTTGCGGCGCTGGTGGCTGTATCGCCACTTGGCGGACACCGCCGCACTCGAGCACTTCACCGCCGTGTTGGGTCAGTGGGTGATCCAGACCCGCGGGCTCGACTATGCCGGGGCCGATCCGACCATGCTGGACCTGCTGCGCTGGCACGGCTGCGAGGAGGTCGAACACCGCGCGGTGGTGTTCGACATCTACCAAAACGTCTGCGGCAGTTACGCGTTGCGGGCGCTGTCGATGTTGCTGACCGCACCGCAGTTCGTCTTCTGGTGGTTCGCCGGGGTGCGCTATCTGATGCGCCACGACCCGACACACCCGCGGGCGCCGCGGTGGCGGGATTGGTTGCGGGCAGCCCGGGACTACCGCACCCCGGGGCCGTGGAAGCTGCTGGTGACCACGCCGGTGCGGTATCTGCGGCCGCGTCACCATCCGCAAAGCGAGGGCAACACGGCGATGGCGCTGGCGTACCTGGAACAGTCGCCCGCGGCGCTGGCCGCCCGGGAGCGGGCCGCTGCCGCCAGCGACGACGACGGATGATGTGCGTGGAGCGCGCGCCGACCGGCTTCGCCGAGATCGACGTTTCCGTGGAAAAGGTCGAGTGGACCTCACGAAAACGTCGATCTCGACGCAAGAAAAGCGAGATGTGTGTGGAGCCTAGGGGAATCGAACCCCTGACACCTGCCTTGCAAAGGCAGTGCTCTACCAACTGAGCTAAGGCCCCGGGTACTGATCAGCCGGGGCTCAACCGCCCCGGATCGGCCACAGTGTGCCACACCTCGGCCTTGCCCCGCGATCGCAGGATCACCGCGGCGACCGCGACCAGCGCCAGCAGCACCGCCAGTCGCCTCACCTGCGACCTCCTCGGGGTAGCACCGGCCAGCCGACACCATCGGCTCCGTGGGCCTAGGAGGACTCGAACCTCCGACCTCTTCGTTATCAGCGAAGCGCTCTAACCGCCTGAGCTATAGGCCCGCATGCACACACGGCCGAGCGACGAGATTACCGCACTCGATGCCAGCCGCCCAAACCCGTCTCAGTCGCGGTCGGCCAATGTCACCTCGATGCCGCCGATCAGGTCGGTGGTCAGGTTGTAGATCAACGCACCCACGGTCGCCATCGCGGTGAGCAGGACGATATTGACCAGCCCGATCAGGGTGGCGCCGCCGAAGATCGATCCGCTGGAAACCAGCTCGGTGGCTCCGCTGGTGTTGTTCAGCAGGTCGCCGACGTTGCTGTTCAGCTTGCTCCACACCCCCATGCTGCCCAGCACCAGATACAGGAACGCCACCGCGATCATCCACACGAAAAACAGCGCCACCGACAAGATCAGCGACACCTTCAGCGTGCTCCACGGATCGATGCGGCGAATCTGCATGCTGGCCCGCACCGGGCCGCGGGGCCGGTGGTTGGACACCTGGACCCGGCGCTCCGGGATCCGCGCCGTGGGGGCCGGCCCAGTCGGTGAGGTAGCGCTGCAC
>PPEA01000199.1 GCA_002967005.1 Mycobacterium talmoniae | reverse complement strand
GGCCGGGCGGCGACCGCGACGGCCGCCTAGCCCCCGTCCCCCGCGAGCAGACGCAGATTCGCACGGTCGGCGCCCCAATCGTGCGAATCTGCGTCTGCTCGGCGTTAAATGGGGCGGTGAGCCTCAAACGACGCGTCGTGCACACCGTTCAGCGGCTGGTGGTCAACCCGATTGGGCGGCGGATGCCGGTGACCATGCTGGAAACCACCGGCCGCAAGTCCGGGCAGCCGCGGCGCACCGCGGTCGGCGGCCGGGTGGTCGACAACCAGTTCTGGATGGTCTCCGAGCACGGCACGCACTCCGACTATGTCCGCAACATCCAGGCCGATCCGCGGGTGCGGCTGCGCCTTCACGGCCGGTGGCGCGCCGGCACCGCCCAGCTGCTGCCCGACGACGACCCGGCGGCGCGGTTGCGCCAGTTGGGCGGGCTGAACAGTGCGGTGGTCCGGGTGGCGGGCAGCGATCTGCTGACCATCCGGGTCGACCTGGACTGATGGCCTACGACGAGGACCTGGCCAACCGGCTGCGCGAACTGCTCAGCGCCCACCGCGGCGTCGAGGAGAAGGCGATGTTCGGCGGGCTGGGCTTCCTGATCGGCGGGCACCTAGCGGTGGCGGCCAACCGCAACGGCGGGCTGCTGGTACGGGTGCCGCCCGCGGACGCCGAGAAGCTCCTGCACCGCGCGCACGTCGAACCGATGGTGATGGGCGGCCGGGAGATGCGGGGCTGGCTGCGCGTCGACGGGGCCGGGGTGCGCACCACACGGCAGCTGACGGGCTGGGTGGACCGATCGGTCGAGTTTGTCCGCGGGCTGCCCCCGAAGTAGCCGGCGTCGAAAACCGCGCCGGTTGTGCGTTTTCATACGCTCCGCCGCCGAAAAGCGTATGAAACCGCACAATCGGCGGGCGATGCCCGCGAACGGAACGTTAGAGGCCGGGGCGCGGCGGGTACGCCTGCCGTATGGCCCCACACGACCAGCGGGTGCGCCGGCTATTGCAGGTCGCCGGCACCACCTACGCCGCCGAGGCCGGCATCCGGCTCAAGAACACACCGATGCCGCTGTTTCAGCTGCTGGTGCTGTGCATGCTGGCCAGCAAGCCGATCGACGCGACCATCGCCATGCGCGCCGCCCGGGAACTGTTCCGCGACGGCCTGCGCACCCCGCGCGCCGTGCTGGACTCCGATCGGCGCACCATGATCCGCGCCTTCGGCCGCGCCCACTACGTCCGCTACGACGAAAGTTCGGCCACCCGGCTGACCGATATCGCCACCCGGGTCCGCGACGACTACGCCGGCGACCTGCGCAAAATGGCGCGGCGCAGCGACCACGATGTGGCCGCGGTCACCCGAATGCTCAAGGAATTCAAGGGTATCGGCGACACCGGGGCCGACATGTTCCTGCGTGAGGTGCAGGACGTGTGGACCTGGGTGCGGCCCCACTTCGATGACCGGGCCACCCGGGCCGCCAAGGCGCTGGGGTTGCCCACCGACCCCAAGAAGCTGGGTGACCTGGCGACCGGCCGCAACGCGCAGCTGGCCGCCGCGCTGGTGCGCTCGTCGTTGGACGACGATGTGCGCCGCCAGGTCACCGACTGACCGATGACGGTGCGCATCGGCACCTCCGGCTGGTCCTACGACCACTGGGCCGAGGTGTTGTATCCGCGCGGACTGTCCAGCGCCCGCCGGCTGGCCCGCTACGTCGAGGTGTTCGACACCGTCGAACTGAACGCCAGCTTCTACCGCTGGCCGACCGAGGCAACGTTCGCCCGGTGGCGCGATCAGCTGCCCGACGGATTCGCCATGTCGGTCAAGGCCCACCGCGGCTTGACGCATTACCGCCGGCTCGCCTCCCCGGAGCCGTGGATCGAACGGTTCGAACGCTGCTGGCGCACCCTGGGTGACCACGCCGGCGTGTTGCTGGTGCAGCTGCATCCCGAGCAACGCCGCGACGACGCGCGCCTCGATCAGTTCCTGGCCCGGCTGCCGGATTGGCTGCGGGTGGCCGTCGAACTGCGCCACCCGTCCTGGGACGACGACCGGGTGTATGCGCTGCTGCAGCGGCATCGCGCCGCGTACGTGGTGATGAGCGGGACCGGGCTGGCCTGCATCCCGCGGGCCACCACCGATGTGGTGTATCTGCGGATGCACGGACCCGACCCGAGCGCGCTGTACACCGGCAGCTATTCGGCTGTCGAGCTGGACCGGTGGGCCGAGCGGATCACGGCCTGGCGGGCCCAGAATCGGCAGGTGTGGGTGTATTTCAACAACGATCCACATGGCCACGCGGTGGGTGACGCGTTGGCGTTACGCCAGCGGCTGACCGGTCCGGCCGAGTAGGCTAAGGCCCGACATCGGTCGCACCACGGAACGGAGCAGCCTCATGTCAGCATCCGACACGTTCGTCATCGTCGGCGGCGGCCTGGCCGGCGCTAAAGCAGCAGAAGCCCTCCGCGGCAACAACTTCGACGGGCGCGTGGTGCTGATCGCCGACGAACGGCGGCTGCCCTACGAGCGGCCCCCGCTGTCCAAGGAATACCTGGCGGGCAAGAAAACGCTCAGCGATTTCACCGTCGAGTCCGCGGACTGGTACCGCGACCACGACGTTGACCTGCGGCTCGGGGTGCGCGCGGTGGCGCTGGATCCGGCCACCCGCACGGTGGGGCTGTCCGACGACACCACGGTGTCCTACGACAAACTGCTGCTGGCCACCGGATCACGGTCGCGCCGACCGCCGATCCCGGGTTCCGACGCCGCCGGCGTGCACTATCTGCGGACCTTCGACGACGCCGAGGCGCTGGATTCCGCGCTGACCCAAGGTGCTTCGCTCGCGGTCGTCGGAGCGGGGTGGATCGGGCTGGAGGTGGCGGCCAGCGCCCGGCAGCGCGGCGTGCAGGTCAGTGTGGTCGAGATGGCCCCGGTGCCGCTGCAGGCCGCGCTGGGCACCGAACTGGGCGAGGTGTTCGCCAAGCTGCACCGCGAGCACGACGTCGACCTGCGGCTGGGCGCCAGTGTCGCCGAGATCAGCACAGCGGGCGGGG
>PPEA01000198.1 GCA_002967005.1 Mycobacterium talmoniae | reverse complement strand
GCTGCAGCTCGGTGACGGGTCGCGGATCAGCGCCGACGCCGTGCTGGTCGCCGTCGGCGCCCAGCCCAACATCGCGCTCGCCGACGCCGCCGGACTGCGGCTGGGCGACGGCGGCGTGCTCGTCGATGCGTCGCTGCGCAGCAGTGACCCCGACATCTACGCCGTCGGCGACATCGCGGCAGCCCAGCATCCGCTGCTGCACACCCGGATCCGCACCGAACACTGGGCCAACGCGCTCAAGCAGCCGGCCACGGCGGCGGCCGGGATGCTGGGCCAGCAGGCCGAATACGACGAGCTGCCGTACTTCTTCACCGACCAGTACGACCTGGGCATGGAGTACGTCGGGTACGCGGCCAGCTATCAGCGGGTGGTGTTCCGCGGCGACGTCGACGGCCGCGAGTTCGTCGCATTCTGGCTCGACGGCGAAAACCGGGTGCTGGCCGGGATGAACGTCAACATCTGGGAGGGCCTCGACGACATCAAGGACCTCATCCGGTCGCGGGCCCCGGTGGACCCCGACGCGCTCGCCGACAGTCAGGCACCGCTGGGTGCGTTGCTGAATTAGCCACTGCCTCAATGGTTCGTCATCCGCTCGGACGCGCTGCGTACCGTCGCATCACCGGCACGCTGAACGGCCTGGGCTGGCTGCCGAATTTGGTGCTGCGCCTCACCGTTGGGTTCATGTTCTTCAGTGGCGCGGTCGGCAAGCTCGGTGATCTCGGTAAGTTCACGGCGATGTTTGCCGGCTTGGGCATTCCAGCGGCGCAGGTGCTCGCGCCGTTTACCGCGGCCGTGGAACTTGTGGGTGGTGCGGCGTTGATGCTGGGCCTGGGTACCCGGCTGGTGGCTCTGGTACTGGCCGGAGACATGGTCGGCGCGTTAATCACCGACATCGGGCCGAGCCTGGCGCACAAGTACCCGGATCTGTGGGATTTCCTAAGCAATCTGTTCTATGCCCCGGAGTGGCTGCTGATCGGGCTGCTGCTGTGGCTGCTGTGTGTCGGGGCCGGCAAGGCCAGCCTCGACGAGCTGGTGGATCGACGATGGGCGACGCGAACCGACCGAAAATCGTAGGAACTGGACGGGAAACCGTGCAGCAGCAGCGGCGTCGGACCGTCGCGCGGTCCGGACCGGACGAAAACCTTTCCAGCGGCCAGCGTCGCACCATTCGCGGCCGGTCGGCGGAAGCACAAAGTCGGGCACCTCACGCGGTTCCCTCGGGGGCCGCCACCGGCGACCAGGTGTGGTCGAATACGTCCGGCAGATGCAGCGCCTGCAGGCGTTCCCGTTCGGCGCGGCGCCGTTTGATCCGCAGCCGGGCGTCGGCGGACATGGTCAGCAGTTCCTCGCAGGTCAGGTAGTACACGTCGTCGACGGTGTCCAGAAGTTCGGCGCGCACCCGCCGAGATCCGATCTCGCGCAACGTCATCCGCAACTCGTGGGTGAACCGCATGGTCGCGTCGTAGGCTGTTTCCCGAGAGACCAGGGTGTTGGCCACCATCCGCTGCGCCAGGGTCGCGACCCGGGCGTCG
>PPEA01000197.1 GCA_002967005.1 Mycobacterium talmoniae | reverse complement strand
CGATGCTCAGACGTACGTAGCTGTACATCGATCGATGCTCAGACGTACGTGGCTGGACCTGCACGACGCCGTCGATCCCGGCGCTGCCGGGGGCGCTGGCCTCGATCGGGGCCAGGTGGACGACGACGTCAGCGGCGTCGGTCAGGTCGTCCAGCACCGCGCCGGCCAGCGGCGCGCAGACAAAATCGACCTCGGGATCCAGCCGTTCGTGCGGGGAGTCGGCGATGCCGCTCACGGCGTATCCGGCGGCCAGCAGTTGTCGGGCCAGGGAGCGTCCGATCGCCCCGGTGACATCGGTAATCAGAATCTGCACCGCGTCCCACCTCCGCAACGCCTAACTCGACAATAAGCACATTGGCGCGCTTCGCGTAGGTTTTTGTCGTGGCCGTTAGCCCGTCGTTACCTGCCGGCGGGTGCCGGTGAATGCCCGGGGCTAAGGCAGCGTGGCCGTGCCGTCGGCGTGCACCGTGACCGCGGCGCCGCCGATGTCGTCGCGCACGGTCAGCGCGGCCGCCGCCGGGTCGGTGATCAGCGCAAAAGGCCCGGGACCCCTCGGGGGTGCGGACCGCCACGAACGCCTTCTCCGGCTGCCCGTCCCGGTTATACGGCGTGGTCCACGACTCCACGGTGCCCACCCCGTCCCACTGCACCGCGGCCGGGCGGGTGGGTTCGCGGTCGACCGCGGCCTGCACGTCTTCCCAGCGGAATCCGGACGTCGGTGGTTCGGTGCCGTACACGCCGAAACTGTGTTTGGTCAGATACCCGCCGTTGGCGGTGATCAGGCCGCGCCGGCCCGGGTTGGCGACCAGCAGTTCGGCCAGCGTGCCGATGGAATGGCTGACGTAGTTGCTCCACGGACCGCCGGCGAAGGTCAGCCCACCGGTCACCGTCAACGGGCGAGCCGGGTCGTCGGTCGGCAACCCCAGTTCACTCGCCGCGACCTGGACGGCGGACGGAAAACACGAGTACAGGTCGACGTAGTCCAGATCGTCGATCCCGACCCCGGCCAGTTCCAGCACCCGCGCCCCACCGATCCGGATGGCCGGGGATCGGTGCAGCTCGGCGCGCTCGGCGACGGCGTAGGTGTCGTGCGCATCGGTGCCGGCCTGCGGGAAGACCCACCGTTCGGTCGGGACCTGCAGCTCTTTGGCGCGCTGCACCGAGGTCAGGATCAGCGCGGCCCCCTGGTCGACCATGTTGTTGGAGTTCATCAACTTGGTGTACGGCCAGCTGCCTGGAAGCGAATCACCAAGTCGCAGCGCGCCATCGGCGCGCTGGTCATGGATCAGGCGGTGATCGCCGGGGTCGGCAACGTGTACCGCAGCGAGCTGCTGTTCCGCCACGGCATCCACCCGTTTCGGCCGGGCAAGACCCTGGACGAATCCGAATTCGACGCCGCCTGGGCCGATCTGGTGCAGTTGATGCGAATCGGCTTGCGGCGCGGGAAGATTGTGGTCGTGCGCCCCGAACACGACCACGGGCCGCCGGCCTATGCGCCGGGCAAACCCCGCACCTACGTGTACCGGCGGGCGGGTGAACCGTGCCGGGTGTGCGGCACGGCGGTGCGCACCGCCGTGCTGGAGGGCCGCAACGTGTTCTGGTGCCCGACCTGCCAGAACTGAAGCGGGTCTGCGCTTTGACAGGAACCTTCCAGCGGATGCTTAAGTATTCAAAGCTGGTTCAGATGGCTTCTCGGCGCGGTTGCTGCCTATAACGGAGCGGTGAAAACGATTGGACGTATCGCGATAGGAGCTCTAGCCGTCAGCGCCGGTGTGGGGATGGCCGGCCTGGGCGCGGCCGTCGCCGCGCAGGCCCAACCCGCACCGCGGCCCACCTGGTGCCCGGGCGAATTCTGGGACCCGGGCTGGGGCGAAAACTGGGACTGGCACGGCTGCCACGACAACTTCCGCCCGGGCGGTCCCGGCTGGGGACCCGGTGGGCCGGGTGGG
>PPEA01000196.1 GCA_002967005.1 Mycobacterium talmoniae | reverse complement strand
CGAAACCGGCGTGCTGGCCGTCGACGGTGAAATAGCCGACCGGGACGTCGGCGGCCACCCCGGCGGCCAGTTCGGTGGACGCCAGCGCATCGACCGCGGTGAAGTGCTCGGAGGCCAGCACCTGCGTCGGGGTCAGCACCGCCGCGATTGGCACCCCGTGCGCCTGACCGGCGGCCACCAGCTCGGCCATGGTTTGCCGGCGAACAGCTCGGTGATCAACACGCCGATCGCCGGCCAGGCCGCGAACCGTTCCGCGATCACGTCATATTTGGGGTCGCGGAACGGCTCGGGCTCCCCCAGCCACGCCCGCAGCCCGCGCCACTGCCGCGGCGCCATCACGCAGATCCGGACGTAGCCGTCGGCGCAGCGGTAGATCGGGTAGGCGTCCTGGTTTTTCGGCCGGCCGCGCCACCGGTCGGGTTTGCGCCGGGCCGCCGCGACCTGCCCCTGCGCACCGAACACCGGGTCGAGCACCGTCACCACCGCGTCGAAACGCGAAAAGTCGATGTAATCCCCGGTGCCGCACCGCAACCGGTTGTAGTAGGCGACGAGCGTCGCCCACGCGGCCTGCACCGCGGCGGTGGCCGAGGCGATGCCGTCGAGCGGCAACACCGGGGGTGCCGGTGGTGGGGGCCGGTGCGCGACAACGCCCCCGGACAGCGCGTAGAACACCGGGTCGGTGGCCCGCCACGCCGACCGCGGACCCCGACGCGCCGAAGTCCGGGATCGCCAGCGCCACCAGCCG
>PPEA01000195.1 GCA_002967005.1 Mycobacterium talmoniae | reverse complement strand
GCCAGCCCGGGCAGCAGCAGCGGCAGCGTCACCCGCCACCACACCGCGCTGGGTCGGGCCCCCAGCGTGGCGGCCACCACCTCATAGTCGGCGCCGGCGGTGCGGGCCGCGCCTTCCAATGCGATCACCAGAAACGGCAGCGAGACGAAGGTCTGCGCCAGCACCACGGCCGTGGTGGTGAACGCGATGTCGATGCCGGCGGCGTCGAGGTAGCGTCCGATCAGGCCCAGTCGGCCGAACGCGTACAGCAACGCGATCCCGCCCACCACCGGCGGCAGCACCAGCGGCAACAGAATCAGCGGCCGCAGCAGCCGCACCACCCGGGCCTGGCTGCGCGCCAACACCAACGCCAACGGCACCCCCAGCAGTAGGCACAACGCGGTGCTGGCGGCGGCGGTCTTCAAACTCAGCCCCAGCGCCGTCACCGCCGACGGGCTGGTGATCAGCGACCAGAAATGCCGCCAGTCCACCTTGACCGCGATCGCCACCAGCGGCAGCACGACGAACGCGGCCGCGGCGGCGGCCGGAATGTAGACCCAGCGCGGCAGACCGGCAGGCCGGCTCACACTCACCCTCAGGTCTTCGCGAAACCGGCTTTGTCGAGGATCTTTTGACCCGCGGGGCCGGTCACCAGGTCCACGAACCGCTGCGCAAGCCCGGATTGCGGCGCGTTCTTCAGCACCGCCATAGGGTAGATGTTCACCGCGCCGGCCGCCTCGGGAAACCTGACCGCGGTCACCTTGTCGCCGGCGTTGAGCGCGTCGGTGATGTACACCAGCCCGGCGTCGGCCTGCCCGGTGATCACCTTGTTGAGCACGTCGGTGACGTCGGGTTCCTCGCTGACCGGGGCGACCTGCACCCCGGTGCTGTCCTCCACCTTGTGGGTCGCCGACCCGCACGGGACCGGCTGCTGGCACACCACCACGCTCAGCCCCGGCTTGGCCAGGTCGGCGAACGACGCGACCTTTTTGGGGTTGCCCGGTGCGGTGACGATGACCAGGGTGTTCGCCGCGAACGGCACCGCGGCCCCGGCCAGCAGCCCGGCCTGCGCGACCTTATCCATCTGCGCGGTGTTGGCCGAGGCGAACACGTCGGCGGTGACGCCCTGGGTCAGCTGGGTGGCCAGCTCCGAGGAGCCCGCGAAATTGAATTCGATGCGGGCGCCGGGATTATCGGTTTGGAATCGCTGCCCGATCTCGGTGAAGGCCGGCTTCAGCGAGGCCGCCGCGAACACCGTGATCGAGGGCGCCGGTGATTTGGATCCGCACCCCACCAACCCGGCCAGCGCCGTCGCGAGCACCATGGCCACCACCCAGACCCGCCTCATGCGTCGCACCCTAACCGGCGGCGGCCCCCGTGGCCGGGTCGAGGCCGGGATGTTCCCGGATCGTTTCGTTCCCGAATTCCCCCGTATAGCTACCGTCCAGTAACATCGACGCGATCAACGCCATCACGCGCTGAAATCCCAGGTACCGGCCCTGCGGTGTGCCACCATCGAAACGCCGGGCCACCCGCCCGGGGACCAGGGATTCCGCGTTGAACACGAGGAGGTCATGGCGATGGAGGTGCTGGTCACCGGCGGCGACACCGATTTGGGACGCACGATCGCCGAGAACTTCCGCGACGCCGGCCACCAGGTGACGCTGGCCGCGCGCGCCGCGACGAGCTGGAAGTCGCCGCCAAGGAACTCGACGTCGAGGCCGTCACCTGCGACAACACCGATCCGGCCAGCATGGCCGAGGCCCGCGGGCTGTTCCCCCATCACCTGGACGCGATCATCAACGTCCCGGCGCCGCGGTTCGACGCCGGCGATCCGCGCACCTACACCCCCGCCGAGCTGGCCGCCGCGTGGCGCAACACCTGGGACGCCGGCATGCTCTCGGCGGTGCTGACCGTGCAGACCGTGGGTGATCACCTGCGGTCCGGGGGGTCGATCATTTCGGTGGTGCCGGAAAACCCGCGCGACGGCAGCGCCGACGCCGCGGTCAAGGCCGCGCTGTCGAACTGGACGGCCGGGCAGGCCACCCTGTTCGGCACCCGGGGGATCACCGTCAACGTGGTCGCCGGCGGGCGCGACGTCGAGCCGGGCTACACCGGGCTCACCAGCACCCCGGCCGCCGGTGGCGGCCGAGGCCGCCCGGCTGGCGCTGTTTTTGACCACCCCGGCGGCGCGGCACATCACCGGACAAACCCTGCACGTCAGCCACGGGGCGCTCACCCAGTTCGCCTGAGATATTCCCGCTTCGCCGGAAGCGTAATCGGGGACGGCGGAAGACCTTTGGCGACTAGGGTCGATCCGGTGACTACCCGCCTTGGCTTCCAGATCCCCAACTTCTCCTACGGCACCGGGGTTTCCGAGCTCTTCCCCACCGTGATCGCGCAGGCCCAAGAGGCCGAAGCCGCCGGCTTCGACTCGGTCTTCCTGATGGACCACTTCTACCAGCTGCCGATGCTGGGCTCCCCCGACCAGCCGATGCTCGAGGCGTACACCGCGCTGGGCGCGCTGGCCACCGCCACCAGCACCGTGCAGCTGGGCACCCTGGTCACCGGCAACACCTACCGCAACCCGACGCTGCTGGCCAAGGTGATCACCACCTTGGACGTGGTCAGCGCCGGGCGGGCCATCCTGGGGATCGGCACCGGATGGTTCGAGCTGGAGCACGACCAGTTGGGCTTCGAGTTCGGCACCTTCACCGACCGGTTCAACCGGCTCGGCGAGGCGCTGCAGATCATCCTGCCGATGATCACCGGTGAGCGGCCGACGTTCTCGGGCCGCTGGTATCGCACCGAGCAGGCCATGGCCGAGCCGCGCTACCGCGACCGGATCCCGCTGCTGATCGGCGGCAGCGGCGAAAAGAAGACCATCCCGCTGGCCGCCCGGCACTTCGACCACCTCAACATCATCGCCGGGTTCGACGAACTGCCCGGCAAGATCCAAGCCGTCCGGCGCAGCTGCGAGGAGATCGGCCGGGACCCGGCGACCCTGGAAACCAGCGCGCTGATCACCGCGCTGGTCGACGACGACGCCACCGCCGACCAGATCCCCGCCGAGATGAGCCAGCGGATGGTGGTCGGCAGCGCCGACGCGGTCGCCGAGCAGATCAAGACCAAGGTGCTCGACGCCGGGGTGGGCGGCGTGATCATCAACATGCCGTTCGCCACCCCCGGGGCCATCACCGCGGCCGGTGCGGCGCTGCGTCCGCTGGTCGACGGCTAGGCCAACTGTGGGTCATCACACAGCGGCCGGTGCGGCTGCGATCAATTAGGCCGACTACCGTATTGGTGAACGCAGTCGCCCTCGAGGAGCAACCCAGTCATGAGTGCCCAGCCTGAAGCCACTGCTAGCCCCGCCGGCCGGCACCGGGTGGTGATCATCGGATCCGGGTTCGGCGGCCTGAACGCGGCCAAGAAGTTCAAGCGCGCCGACGTCGACGTCAAGCTGATCGCCCGCACCACCCATCACCTGTTCCAGCCGCTGCTGTACCAGGTGGCGACCGGGATCATCTCCGAGGGTGAGATCGCCCCGCCGACCCGGCTGGTGCTGCGCAAACAGCGCAACACCCAGGTGCTGCTCGGCGACGTCACCCACATCGACCTGGATGGCAAGTTCGTCGTCTCGGAGCTGCTGGGCCACACCTACCAGACCCCGTACGACAGCCTGATCGTGGCGGCCGGGGCGGGCCAGTCCTACTTCGGCAACGACCACTTCGCCGAGTGGGCGCCCGGGATGAAGTCCATCGACGACGCGCTGGAGCTGCGCGGCCGCATCCTGAGCGCGTTCGAGCAGGCCGAGCGGTCCAGCGACCCGGAGCGGCGCAAGAAGCTGCTCACGTTCACCGTGGTGGGGGCCGGGCCCACCGGGGTGGAGATGGCCGGACAGATCGCCGAGCTGGCCGACTACACCCTCAAGGGCGCCTTCCGCCACATCGACTCCACCAAGGCGCGGGTGATCCTGCTCGACGCCGCCCCGGCGGTGCTGCCGCCGATGGGTGACAAGCTCGGCAAGAAAGCGGCGGCCCGGCTGGAGAAGATGGGCGTCGAGATCCAGCTCGGCGCCATGGTCACCGACGTCGACCGCAACGGGCTGACCGTCAAGGACGCCGACGGCACCCTGCGGCGCATCGAATCGGCCTGCAAGGTGTGGTCGGCGGGGGTGTCGGCCAGCCCGCTGGGCCGCAACCTGGCCGAACAGTGCTCGGTGGAGCTCGACCGGGCCGGCCGGGTCAAGGTGCTGCCCGACCTGTCGCTGCCCGGGCACCCCAACGTGTTCGTGGTCGGCGACATGGCCGCGGTGGAGGGGGTGCCCGGCATGGCCCAGGGCGCCATCCAGGGCGGCAAGTACGCGGCCAACACCATCAAGGCCGAGTTGGCCGGCGCCGACCCGGCGGCCCGGGAACCGTTCCAGTACCTGGACAAGGGGTCGATGGCCACCGTGTCCCGTAACTCCGCGGTGGCCAAGATCGGTCCGCTGGAGTTCAGCGGCTACTTCGCCTGGCTGGCCTGGCTGATGGTGCACCTGGTGTATCTGATCGGGTTCAAAACCAAGTTCACCACCCTGCTGTCGTGGGGGGTGACCTTCATCCGCAACCACCGCGGCCAGCTCACCATCACCGAGCAGCAGGCGTTCGCCCGCACCCGGCTCGAACAGCTGGAGGTGCTGGCCGCCGAGGCCCGCGGCGGCCAGGCCGACAAAGCGGCCAGCTAACCGCGCAGC
>PPEA01000194.1 GCA_002967005.1 Mycobacterium talmoniae | reverse complement strand
ACGCCGTGGTGGAGTCGGGGCCGGTGCGCTGCACCCATTTCGATGCGTACCGGTTCTTCAGCCCGGCGGCGCGGCCCCGCAACGCCGGCACGCCCAGCCGCGCCACCCAGATCGAGTGGGAACAGCCCGGCTGCCTGCACGCCAACATGGATTTATACAAGTGGTGCTATAAGCTGAGCCCGCTGATCGGTTCCGAGCTCCTGTTGGACTGCCTGGAATTGGCGGCGGCGGCCCGCGAGGTGGACATGCGGGCCAGCCCGTACGACTTGACCGGCTACGGATATCAACCGATCGCCGTCGAACAGCGTGCTGGCCGCGCCGAGTACGTGCGTTGCCAGAGCGCCATCGCCGACCGCGCCGCACCACTGCGGGCAACCCTGCTGGCTCAGTGTGACCTGCTGCTGGAGGCCGCCGGTTGCGGATAGTCGTGCTACCGGTCGGTAAGGTGGGTAATTGCCAGTGAGGGAGGAACTTATGACGGATCGGGTGTCGGTTGGGAATCTGCGCGTCGCGCGGACGCTGTATGACTTCGTGACCAACGAGGCGCTGCCCGGGACCGGCGTCGACCCGGACAGCTTCTGGGCGGGCGTGGACAAGGTCGTCACCGACCTGACCCCGCGTAACCAGGAGCTGTTGGCGCGCCGCGATGAGCTGCAGGCCCAGATCGACAAGTGGCACCGCCATCACGTGATCGAGCCGATCGACCCCGCGGCCTACCGCGCCTTCCTCACCGAGATCGGCTACCTGCAGCCCGAGCCCGACGACTTCACCGTCACCACCGCGGGCGTCGACGACGAGATCACCGCCACCGCCGGCCCGCAGCTGGTGGTGCCGGTGCTCAACGCCCGGTTCGCGCTCAACGCCGCCAACGCCCGCTGGGGCTCGCTGTATGACGCGCTGTACGGCACCGATGTCATCCCGGAAAGCGACGGCGCCGAGAAAGGCACCAGCTACAACAAGGTGCGCGGCGACAAGGTGATCGCCTACGCCCGCAAGGTCCTCGACGACGCGGCGCCGCTGGCCGACGGCTCCTGGACCGAGGTCAAGAGCTTCAAGGTCGCCGACGGCGCGCTGGTGATCACCCGCACCGACGGGTCGGAGACCGCGCTGGCCGGCCCCGAGCAGTTCACCGGCTACACCGGCGACGCCGACGCCCCCGACTCGGTGCTGCTGGCCCACCACGGGCTGCACCTCGAGGTGCTGATCGACCCGGAGTCCCCGATCGGCAAGACCGACGCCGCCGGCATCAAGGACGTGGTGCTGGAGTCGGCGGTCACCACCATCATGGACTTCGAGGACTCGGTGGCCGCCGTCGACGCCAACGACAAGGTGCTGGGCTACCGCAACTGGCTGGGCCTGAACCGCGGTGACCTGTCCGAGGAGGTCAGCAAGGGCGGCAAGACCTTCACCCGCACCCTGCACGCCGACCGCGAGTTCACCGCCCCGGACGGCGCGACGGTGACGCTGCCCGGGCGCAGCCTGATGTTCGTCCGCAACGTGGGCCATTTGATGACCAACGACGCGATCCTGGACGCCGACGGCAATGAGGTGTTCGAGGGCATCCAGGACGCGTTGTTCACCGGCCTGATCGGGGTGCACGGCCTCAAGGCCAGCGACGACACCGGCCCGCTGGTCAACAGCCGCACCGGGTCCATCTACATCGTCAAACCCAAGATGCACGGCCCCGACGAGGTGGCGTTCACCGCCGACCTGTTCAGCCGGGTCGAGGACGTGCTGGGGTTGCCGCAGGCCACCATCAAGGTCGGCATCATGGACGAGGAGCGGCGCACCACGCTGAACCTGAAGGCCTGTATCAAGGCCGCCGCCGACCGGGTGGTGTTCATCAACACCGGCTTCTTGGACCGCACCGGCGACGAGATCCACACCTCGATGGAGGCCGGCCCGATGGTGCGCAAGGGCACCATGAAGAGCCAGCCGTGGATTCTGGCCTACGAGGACGCCAACGTCGATGTCGGGCTGGCGACCGGGCTGACCGGGCACGCCCAGATCGGCAAGGGCATGTGGACGATGACCGAGCTGATGGCCGACATGGTCGAGCAGAAGATCGCCCACCCGCGGGCCGGCGCCAGCACCGCGTGGGTGCCGTCCCCGACCGCGGCGACCCTGCACGCGTTGCACTACCACCAGGTCGACGTGTTCGCGGTGCAAAAGGAGCTGGCCGGCAAGCACCGCACCACCATCGACGAGTTGCTGACCATTCCGCTGGCCAAGGAGCTGGCCTGGGCCTCCGACGAGATCCGCGAGGAGGTCGACAACAACTGCCAGTCGATCCTGGGCTACGTGGTGCGCTGGGTCGACCAGGGGGTGGGCTGCTCCAAGGTGCCCGACATCCACGACGTAGCGTTGATGGAAGACCGGGCGACGCTGCGGATTTCGTCCCAGCTGCTGGCCAACTGGCTGCGGCACGGCGTGATCACCCGCGAGGACGTGCGGGCCAGCCTGGAGCGGATGGCCGCCGTGGTCGACGAGCAGAACGCCGGCGACCCGGCCTACCGGCCGATGGCCCCCAACTTCGATGACAGCATCGCGTTCCTGGCCGCCCAGGAGCTCATCTTGTCCGGGACCGAGCAACCCAACGGCTACACCGAGCCGATCCTGCATCGGCGTCGTCGTGAGCTGAAGGCCCAAAATGCCTGAGTGCGGCCGGCGTAAGTAGACGAAGAGAGCGCAGACACCGCCATGGGTAGGCACAGCATCCCCGGGCCGGATGATGACGAGTACGCCGACGAGCCGTTCGACGACGAGCCATACGACCACGCGCTCGGCGACGAACCGGACGCGGGGCGCTGGGCGGGTTCCGCCGGCCAGCACCGCGGCGACGTCGCCGCCGCGACTACTTCGAGGCCCCCGGCGGCTACCCCGAGCCCGGCGACTACCCGCCGCACCGCGGCTACCACGACGACGACGGCGACGCGCTGCCCTTCGACGACGACTACGAGGACTACGGCGAATACGACGACGAGGACCTCGACGAGCCGGCCCTAGAGGAGGAGGACGAGCCGCCGACCGG
>PPEA01000193.1 GCA_002967005.1 Mycobacterium talmoniae | reverse complement strand
CCGGGCGGCCACCGGCCCCACCCCGGGCCCGCCGCCGCCGTGCGGGATGCAAAACGTCTTGTGCAAGTTGAGGTGGCTGACGTCGCCGCCGAACTTGCCGGGCCGGGCCAGCCCGACCAGCGCGTTGAGGTTGGCGCCGTCGACGTACACCTGACCGCCGGCGTCGTGGGTGGCCGCGCAGATCTCGGCGATGTCGTGCTCGTAGACCCCGTGGGTGGACGGGTAGGTGATCATCAGCGCCGCTAGCCGCTCGGCGTGCTCGGCCACCTTGGCCCGCAGGTCGTCGAGGTCGACGTCCCCGTTGTCGCGGCAGGCCACGACCACCACCCGCATGCCGGCCAGCGCCGCCGACGCCGCGTTGGTGCCGTGCCGCGCTGGACGGGATCAGGCAGATGTCGCGGTGCGCCTCCCCGCGGCTGGCGTGATAGTCGTGGATGGCCAGCAGGCCCGCGTACTCGCCCTGCGAGCCGGCGTTGGGTTGCAGCGACACCGCGTCGTAGCCGGTGATTGCGACCAGCCAGCCCTGCAGCTGGGCGATCAGCTGGCGCAGCCCGGGGGTGTCGGCGGCGGGGGCGAACGGGTGCTGGCGGGCGAAGCCCGGCCAGGTGATCGGCTCCATCTCGGCGGCGGCGTTGAGTTTCATGGTGCACGACCCCAGCGGAATCATGCTGCGGTCCAACGCGATGTCCTTGTCGGCCAGCGCGCGCAGATACCGCATCATCGACGTTTCGGTGCGGTAGCTGGTGAACGCCGGGTGGGTCAGGAACTCCGAGGTGCGGGTCGCGATGCCGGCGCACTTGGGCTCGGCGGGTGCCACCCCGAAGGCCTCCAGCACGGCGGCGATGTGCGCGTCGGTGGTGGCCTCATCGCAGGCCACCGACACGTGGTCGGCGTCGACCCGCCACAGGTTGATGCCGTGGGCCTTGGCGGCGGCGATGACCTGGTCGGCGCGGCCGGGGACCCGGGCCAGCACGGTGTCGTCGACGGGCTGATCGGTGAAATCGCGGACCGCGCCGGTGCTGCGCAGCGCCTCGGTGAGCTCCATCAGGCCATCTTCGGGCCCCACGGCGGGCTCGAGCAACCGGCGTCGGCGGCGGGACCGGGTCGGTTATCGGCCGCGGCAATGGCACACTGGTGGCTTACCAGGCCGGTGACCGTTCTGGTCCACAGCCTCTTCGAGAAGACTCACACAGGAAAGATAGTTCCGTCATGAACAGCAACCTCGTCGTCTTCATGCCGCTGCTGCTCGCCTTGGCCGCGTTCATGTTCTTCGCGTCGCGGCGGCAGAAGCGTGCCATGCAAGCCACCATCGACCTGCATGAATCGCTGCAAATCGGGGATCGGGTGCACACCACCTCCGGGCTGCAGGGCACCATCACCGCCATCACCGACGACACGGTGGATCTCGAGATCGCCCCTGGCGTGGTGACCACCTGGATGAAGCTGGCGGTCCGCGACCGCATCGAACCCGAGACCCCGGAAACCGCCGACGACGCCGACGAGGCCGACGCCGTGGGACTGACCGCCGACGCCGACCCGCTGCCCAAGGATTAAGACCCTTCGACCGGCACGTACCCTTTGCGGGTGCAGTGAACTGATCGTCAAGCCAGGACCGAGCGCGGGACACCCGTCGGCCGCGGGAGCGGATCGCGCACGAACGGAGGAGACTCAACAACGTGGCATCGCCTTCGGCGCCGGTGCACCCCGCCCGCTACTTGTCGGTGTTCCTGGCCTTGCTCATCGGTGTTTTTCTGCTGGTGTTTTTGACCGGGGACAAGAAAGCCCAGCCCAAGCTGGGGATTGACCTGCAGGGCGGCACCCGCGTCACGTTGACCGCCCGCACCCCGGACGGGAAGAGCCCCTCCCAGGAGTCGCTGCGTCAGGCGCAGCAGATCATCAGCGACCGGGTCAACGGGCTGGGGGTGTCCGGGTCCGAGGTCGTCATCGACAACGACAACCTGGTGATCACCGTGCCCGGCAACGACGGCAACGAGGCCCGCAACCTGGGCCAGACCGCGCGGCTGTATATCCGGCCGGTGATCAATGCGGTCCCGGCGCAGGACGAGGAGTCCCAACAGGGAAATCCGGGCGGACCCGGCGGTCCAGGGATGCCGGGCGGCCCCGTGCCGGGACTGCCCGGTGGACCGGGTGGACCCGGACCGGACACGCCGGGCGGACCTGGCCCGGTGCCGGGTGCTGGGATTCCCGGCCTGCCCGGCGGTGGCCTGCCGGGCGGACCGGGCGGCGCACAGCCGGGCGGGGGGCCCGGG
>PPEA01000192.1 GCA_002967005.1 Mycobacterium talmoniae | reverse complement strand
ACCAGCGCCGCCCAGTCGGTGACCCGGCCGCTGGCCCCGGGCAGTTGGGCGAGAACCCCGAAGAACTCGCCGTCGGGCAGCCCGTCACGCAGGTCGGCGGCGACGATCTCGATGCCCAGCGGCTCGGCGCGGGTCGCCAACACCGCCGCGGTCTGGGCGAACACGTCCACGTCGACGACCAGCCGGTCGGCCACCTTGCCGCGCACCGCCCGGTGCATCAACGTCATGGCCTCGGCGGCGGCGGTGCCCTCGTCGAGCATCGACGCGTTGGCGACTTCCAGGCCGGTCAGGTCGGCGACCATGGTCTGGAAGTTCAGCAACGCCTCCAGCCGGCCCTGGCTGATCTCCGGCTGATACGGCGTGTAGGCGGTGTACCAGGCCGGGTTCTCCAGGATGTTGCGGCGCAGCACCGGCGGGGTGATGGTGTCGTAGTAGCCCTGCCCGATCATCGACACCGCGACCGTGTTGGTCTCGGCCATCGCCCGCAATTCGGCCAGCGCCTCGGCCTCACCGACCGCCGGCGGCAGCACCTCCAGGCCCGGCGCCGTGCCGTGGGTCAGCGGGTCGAGGATCCCGGCCGGCAGCGCCTTGGCCGCCAGCTCGTCGAGGGAGGCGACGCCGATGACGTCGAGCATGGCGGTGATCGCGGCGGCGTCGGGGCCGAGGTGGCGGTCGGCGAAGCGGAACTCGGTGTGCTCGGTCATCTGCGACTCCTGACACAGGTAGAGGACGGTGTTCCTCTCCCTCTGTCGCTGCCCGCACCGGGCGCCTGAGAGATTCGGCGCCCGTGCTGGGGGCCTTTCCCCATCGGCGGGTGACCCGCGGTCACCGCTTTCCAGAGGCATCGGATCTCGGCGCGGTCCGGGGGCCTGAGAGGTTGACGGAGAGGTGTTGCTCCTTCGGCGTCCGTGACTGGCCGTCACGGAACTCTCCCGCGCGAGACGATGCAGCGTCGAGTTTACCGGGGCGCTTCCCCGGCCGCGCTCCCCGTCGCGAACGTGCACAAATGTACGGCTACAGCCGCCAAGACCTGGCAGTTTGCGCACGCTCGGCGGGTGAGGCGCGGTGGGAGCGGGGAGAAAGCTAGCCGATTTTGCGGTCGCGGTGCTTGCGGCGGGTGGCCAGCTCGTCTTCGGGCGCGGCGATCGACTCGCCGCCGTCGGCGCGCTCCCCGGGGAAGTCGGCGATGGCGCCGGTCAGCTCCCGCATCGCCCCGGACACCGCGATACCGAACACGCCCTGCCCGCCCTGCAGCAGGTCGACGACCTCCTCGGCGGAGGTGCATTCGTAGACGGTGGTGCCGTCGGAGAACAGGGTGATGTTGGCCAGGTCCTGCACACCGCGCTGGCGCAGATGGTCGACCGCGACGCGGATGTTGTGCAGCGAGATCCCGGTGTCGAGCAGCCGCTTGACGATCTTGAGCACCAGGATGTCTTTGAACGAGTACAGCCGCTGGCTGCCGGATCCGGCGGCCCCGCGGATGGAGGGCACCACCAGCGAGGTGCGTGCCCAGTAGTCCAGCTGGCGGTAGGTGATGCCGGCGATCTGGCAGGCGCTGGGGCCGCGGTAGCCGACCAGCTCATCGGGCACCGAATCGTCGGGGAACAGGCCGGGCTGCACGGGTTCGCTCGGTTCAGCCGGGCCGGAATGGTCAGCAAGGTCCAGCTGTTCTTGGCGTGGCTGCTCGCCCACGATGCTTCCTCTCGCCGATCGCGCTCGTTGTCACTGGCTAGCCAGCGGCCGCGTGTGCTCTAGCCCGAGTGGTTGTGAGCATACGCTTTTCGACAGGCTGTCGTGCCCCTTGAACCCGTCAAGTTGCCTTCAAAGTATGGCCGCCGCGGCGGGCTGGCGAAGCTACCGGACGGGCGTGTCGAGGCTAAAGTCCCAGATGAGACGCATCCGTGATATTTGGTAGCGCGGCTGACGGCCCGCATCATCGCCGGGCTAGGTGGCCTTGAAGTCGTCCGGGGAGACGCTGTCCAGGAATTCCTTGAACTTCTCGACTTCGTCCTCGCGGACCGCGCCGCTGGGTTCCTCGTCGTTCTCGTCGGGGATCAGCAGACCCGCCTCGGCCAGGACGGCCTCCTCGACGTAGATCGGCACCCCGACCCGCAGCGCGATCGCCACCGAGTCCGACGGCCGCGCCGACACGGTGATGTTGCGGTCGAACACCAGGTCGGCGTAGAAGGTGCCTTCCTGCAGATCCACGATCCGCACCTCTTTGAGGGAATGCCCCAGCGCACCAATGAGATCGCGGATCAGGTCGTGGGTCAGCGGGCGCGCCGGCTCGACGCCTTGCTGTTCGAGGGCGATCGCGGCCGCCTCGGCCTGGCCGATCCAGATCGGCAGGTATCGGTCACCGTTGGCCTCGCGCAGCAAGAGCACCGGCTGGTTCTGCGGCTGCTCGACGCGAATGCCGACCACGCGAACTTCACCCATCTGTGCCTGCCCTCCGCTACGTCTGAAACCAGACCTGGTGCAACGCCAAGCCGTCGTAGAAAGTCTAGTCCTCAGCGGTGCAAGGCGTCGCGCACCGCCGACTTGACCAACGAGGTGTGCAAGGTGATCGCCAGGGCGGCCACCTCGCGCGCCAGGTCGTCGGCGCGGTCGCGGGCACCGGCCTTGTTGGCCTTGACCACCGGGCCGGCGATCTGCGCGATCAGGTCCGACTGGCGGTCGGCGGCCGAGCGGAACGCCCGCAGATGCCGGGGCTCCACGCCGTATTCGGCCAGCGCCCGCGCACACTGCAGGATCACCACCGCGTGCTCGTCGAAGAAGCCGGCCGGCCCGGTGGTGATCACCCCGGCCCTTCAGCAGCGCCGTCAGCAGCTCGTCGTCCACCCCGGACCGCTCCAGCAGGTCCTCCCGGGACAGCCGCACCCGGGTCGGCGCCACCGCCGTCGCGTCGGATCCGGTGTCGGGGGTCGCCGCCACCGAGACCAGCCGCGGCACGCCGTACGGCGACCCGGACAGCGGCAGTTCGCCGTCGGGCTGCGCGTCGAGTTGGGCCTTGATCACCTTCAGCGGCAGGTACTGGTCGCGCTGCGCGGTCAGGATGAAGCGCAACCGGGCGCAGTCGTAGGCGGTGAACCGCCGGTACCCGGACGCGGCGCGCTGCGGAGTGACCAGTCCCTCCGCCTCCAAGAAACGAATCTTGGAGATCGTGACATCAGGGAAGTCGGGTCGGAGCAGATCCAGCACCGCTCCGATTGACATCCCCGCCAGCGCGGGCGTGTCCGGCGCGGTCACTAGCTGCCCGGCCCGGCCTCATTGTCACCGGTCTTCGGACCGGTCAAAAACACCAGCCGGAACTTGCCGATCTGGACTTCGTCGCCGTTGGCCAGCACCGCGGAATCGACCGGCTCCCGGTTGACGTAGGTGCCGTTGAGGCTGCCGACGTCGACGACCTGGAACTCGTTGCCTTCCAGCCGGAACTCGGCGTGGCGACGGCTGACGGTGACATCGTCGAGGAAGATGTCGCTGTCGGGGTGCCGGCCCGCCGAGGTGGTCGGCTGGTCGAGCAGGAAGCGGGACCCCGCGTTCGGCCCCCGTTTGACGACCAGCAACGCCGAGCCCACCGGCAGCCCCTCGACCCCGGACACCGTGCTCTCGGCCCCCGCCTGGGCGGGCGCGTCGAGTTCACTGAGGAAGTCCGCGCGAAAGACCGACGTCGTCTCTACGGTGACGTCGTCAGTGGTTTGGTCGTTGTCGTTTTCCGTCACCCGCTGCTCCTCACTGGCCGCTGTGGCGTTCTCTGATGGGGTCCGCTCGGCCACCTCCGCGGCGGTCTTGCCGCCGCTGAGTCGACCGTACCGCGCAGCGGTCCACAATGTGCCCACCATGGCAAGGCCGGCGTTGTCGGCGGAGCGCTGCGCTGGATTGCTCGGCTCCTCCGCACGCCGCTGAGGGCATGCATCGTCGCCGAGCTAGCAGGCACCCTAACAATTATCATTCGGTCAGCGTGCCGCGGTAGCCGTCGGCGTCCAACAGCGCGCCGAGCGTGGCGTCCAGACCCGCGCCGTCGGCGTCGTCGACCTGGAGGTCCACCAGCCAGCCCGCGCCGTAGGGGTCGGAGTTCACCAGTTGCGGGCTGGCGTCCAGGTCGCCGTTGACGGCAACGACTTTCGCGGACAGCGGGGCGAACAAATCCGACACCGACTTGGTGGATTCCACCTCGCCGAACGACTCCCCCGCCGTCACGGCGCCGCCCACCTCGGGCAGCTGGACGAACACCACGTCGCCCAGCGCGGACTGAGCAAAGTCGGTGATGCCCACCCGCACGGTGTTATCCCCGGTGCGGCGAACCCATTCGTGTTCGGCGGTGTAGTGCAGGTCGGCTGGGACGTCGCTCACGATGGTCCTGTTCTTCTCGGCGTATTCACTTGACGGGCTGAGCGTATTGGCGGGGTTTCGGTTGCCGCAAGGCGGTGACCTCGACCCGTTCGGCTTGCTGCACCGACATGGCGCCGCCGACCCGTTTGACGCTGTCGACCGCCCCGCCGGGAATGTTCATCGCCGCCGCCAGGGTCGGTGAATCGCCAATCGCGATAACCGAATACGGCGGGGTCAAAGTGGTGCCGTCGATCTCCAGCGCGCCGCCGGCGCCGGTCACCCAGGTGCTGACCCCCACCCGCACCGCCTGGGCCGCGTCGCGGATCTCCAGCGCCTCGGCGCCGGCGGCCCGCAGCTCGTTGATCACGTCGAGCATCGCCTCGGGCGCCACCCCGTGCCGGGGATCGTCGATGGTGATGGTGACGCCGGGACCGCTGGCCCCGACGGTGCCGATCAGAATGGCCAGGGCTGCCAGCCGGTCCTGGGCGTTTTTGATGGCGGCCTGGTCGTTGCTGCCCGACTGCTGCAGGGTGACCAGGGTTTGCTGCAGGTCGCTCACCTCGGTGTTGAGCGCCGCCTCGCGTTGCCGCAGCGAATCCAGCAGCACCAGCAGGTCGGCGGGCCGCGCCGTTTCCAGGGAGTCGCCGGAGTCGTTCTGGCGGACCTGGGTCGCGATGGCCACCCCCAGCAGCAGGCACAGCACGATGGCCAGCACCGCGAACACCGGCTGGGCGCGGGCGCGCCGCAGCAGGCCGAACAGCCCGCGTTGCTGCAGCGGCCC
>PPEA01000191.1 GCA_002967005.1 Mycobacterium talmoniae | reverse complement strand
CCCGCCCGCCCAGCACCAGCAGCGGCGAACCGTTCTGCTGGGCGGCGGCCATCGCGCTCATCCCGTTGGTGACCCCGGGCCCGGCGGTCAGCGCGGCGACCCCCGGTTGCCGGGTCACCTTCGACCAGCCTTCGGCGGCAAACGTCGCGGTCTGCTCGTGGCGGGTGTCGATCAGCCGGATGCCCTCGCTGCGGCAGCCGTCGTAGATGGAGAACAAATGGCCGCCGGACAAGGTGAAGACGGTGTCGATGCCGCTGGCCTTCAGCCGCCGGGCGACCAGCCGGCCGGCGTGCACGGGGCCGGGCGGTGCGCTGCTCATCTTGGCGAGCGTAGCGATGCGCCCCCAGGAAAACCGGCGCATGCCCGAGACCGCGCGGTGCGGTAGCTTCGCCGCAGAGCGTCAGGCACAGCAACAAGGAGAAGCCGCAGGTGAAACCGTTCGAGCCGTCGATCGACTGGGGCCATGCGCTGCCCGATTCGCTGCGGTGGGTGGCGATCGCGTGGTTGATCACCGCGTTCTGCGTGGTCGGGGTGCTGCTGCTGTTGAAGTTGCTCACCCCGTGGGGGCACCAGTTCTGGCGGATCACCGGCGACTACTTCACCGGCCGCGGCAGCGTCCGGGTCTGGCTGATGCTCGGGGTGCTGTTGTTATCGGTCATCCTCGCGGTGCGGCTCAATGTGCTGTTCAGCTACCAGGGCAACGACATGTACTCGTCGCTGCAAACCGCGTTCCAGGGTGCTGCCGCCCACAACGCGGAGGTCAAACAGTCTGGCGTGCACGGGTTCTGGATGTCGATCACCATCTTCTCGTTGATGGCGGTGCTGCACATTGCGCGCTACATGCTCGACATCTACCTGATGCAGCGCTTCATGGTGGCCTGGCGAGTGTGGCTCACCGACCGGCTGACCGGCGACTGGCTGGAGGGCCGCGCCTACTACCGGTCCCGGTTCATCGACAACACCATCGACAACCCGGACCAACGCATCCAGCAGGACATCGACATATTCACCGCCGGGGCGGGGGGCACGCCCAACTCGCCCGCCAATGGCACCGGCACCACGCTGTTGTTCGGTGCGGTGCAGTCGGTGGTTTCGGTGATCTCATTTGCGGCCATTCTGTGGAACCTGTCCGGGACGCTGACGGTCTTCGGAGTCAGCATGCCGCGGGCGATGTTCTGGATCGTGATCGTCTACGTGCTGGTCGCGACCATCTTCGCGTTCTGGATCGGGCGGCCACTGATCCGGTTGAGTTTCCGCAACGAGCTCACCAACGCCGCCTTCCGCTACGCGTTGGTACGAGTACGGGACGCCGCCGAGGCGGTCGGCTTCTACCGGGGTGAGCGGGCCGAGCGCGGGCAGCTGCGAGCGTTGTTCACGCCGATCATCGACAACTACCTGCGCTACGTGAACCGCACCATCGGGTGGTTCGGATGGAACATATCAGTGACTCAGGCGATCGTGGTGGTGCCGTGGGTGGTTCAGGCACCGAGGTTGTTCGCCAGCCAGATCACCTTCGGTGACGTGTCCCAGACCGCGTCCGCGTTTGGCAATATGCACGATTCGCTGTCGTTCTTCCGCAACGCCTACGACAACTTCGCCAGTTACCGCGCGGCCATCATCCGTCTCCACGGGTTGGTCGACGCCGACGAAAAGTCGCGGGCGCTGCCCGAGCTGCTGACGCTGCCCAGCGAGGACGATTCAGTCGCCATCGAGGGAGTCGAGGTGCGCACCCCGGACGGCGATCAGCTCATCGACACCCTCGACGTGCACCTGTCGGCGGGCGACGCCTTGGTGATCACCGGGCCGTCCGGCAGCGGCAAGACGACCCTGCTGCGCAGTCTGGCGCAGTTGTGGCCGTACGCCTCGGGGACGCTACGACGCCCCGACGCAGCGAACGAGACGATGTTCTTGTCCCAGTTGCCGTATGTGCCGCTGGGTGATCTGCGCGCGGTGGTGTCCTACCCGGCGTCCGAGGGTGAGATTCCCGAGGCCGAACTGCAGGATGCACTCGTCAAAGTCGCTCTGCCACACCTGGTTAACCGCCTCGACGAGAATCGGGACTGGGTGAAGGTGCTTTCCCCCGGTGAGCAGCAGCGCGTCGCGTTCGCCCGGGTGCTGTTGACCAAACCCAAGGCGGTGTTCCTCGACGAGGCGACCTCGGCGCTCGACGAGGGCCTGGAGATGACGCTGTATCGTTTGCTGCGCACCGAATTACCCGACACCATCATGGTCAGCGTCAGCCACCGCGGCACCGTCGAGCAACACCACAACCACCATCTGGAGCTGCTCGGCGAGGGCCGGTGGCGGCTGGGCCGGATCGAAAACGAGCCCGCCCGGGTGTAGCCGCCCGGCCCACCCTCGGCATGAGCCGCGAGCGTGCGCAAAATGCCACTCCCACCGGCGTGTCGCTGTACATTTGCGCACCCTCGCGGGAAGGCCACCCTCGCGGGAGGGGCGCTCGCGGGGAGGGCTCACCCCAGACCCGCGGCGTGGGTGCCGGCGCGGCGGCCGAAGAACGAGCCCTCCCCCAGCTGGGTGCCGCTGGCGTAGCCCTTGCCGTCCTGGGCGAGATTGGCCGCACAGGCGCCGGCGGCGTACAGCCCGGCCACCACGCTGCCGTCCTCGCGCAGCACCTGTCCGTCGACCGAGGTGCGCAGCCCGCCGATGGTGAACCCGGCATACATCGCCTTGCCCAGCGACAGGTCGAACGCGCCCCACGGCCCATGGTCTTGCGGGGCAAGGAATTCCGGCTGCTTGTGGAAGTCGGGGTCTTCGCCACGGGCGGCGTAGCTGTTGTAGCGGTCCAGCGTCGCCACCAGGTTGCCTTCCGGGATGCCCAGCGCCGCTTCCATCTCGGCCACGGTTTCCCAACCGTCGATCAGCGGAACCAGCGGCACCTGCGGATGCTTGAGGTGGGCTTCGTCGACGATCAGGAACGCCGCGCTGTCGGGCTGATCCATCACGAACCCGGAGGTGCGGGAGTGGTAGGAGTCCTCGGCGACGAACCGCTGCCCCAGCTTGTTGACGATGATCCCGGTCAACAGGATCGACGGCGGGTAGGCCGGCGCGGTGATGAACACCTGATCCATGTGTTTGGTGGCGCCGCCCGCCGACACCCCCAGCCGGATGCCCAGGCCGTCGTCGTAGGTGTTGCCCAGCACGAACGGTTTCTCGGCCAGCTTCGGGGTGTACTGGGCGACCATGTCCGGGTTCATCACGAAGCCGCCGGCGGCGATGATCACGGCCTTGGCCCGGATCGCCCCGGTTTCGGTGAACCGCTTCCAGCCCACCCCGGTCACCGCCCCGGCGCCGTCGACCACCAGCTCGGTGGCCCCGGTCTCATAGCGGATCTGCACGCCGAGCTGCTCGGCGCGTTTGAGCAGCAGGTCGATCACCAGCTTGGCGCCCTCGGTGTCGCCAGGCACCGGCACCTTGTGCCCGCGCGGGGCCGGCACCGCCTGATCCTTGAACGGCCACACCTTCTCGTTGCCGGTGTACATCAGCCCCTCGGTGTTGGGCTGGATCACCGCCTTCTCCGGGTAGTAGCTGCGCTCAAACTGAAAGCCCAAGTCCTCCAACCAGTTGAAGTGTTCGACGCTGCCGTCGCAGTACGCCCGGATCTTGTCGTGTTCGGGTTCGCGGGACACCGCGACCAGGTACTTGTACATCTCGTCGGGTGTGTCGGGGTGACCGGTGGCCTGCTGGACGGCGGTGCCGCCGCCGAGGTAGAAATGCCCACCCGCCATCGCGGTGGTGCCGCCCGCCGCGGCGGCACGTTCGAGCACCAGCACCCGCGCCCCGGCGGCCGCGGCGCTGACCGCCGCGCAGCCGCCGGCGATGCCGAAGCCGACCACCACCACGTCGACGTCGTCGGACCACGAGGTCACGTCGTCGGCGTGAACTGTTGCTGGAATCTGGGTGCTCACCGCTGCTCCTGTTTGATGTAGTCGAAAAACGCTCGGATCTCCGGACCGATATGCGCGATCTCCACGAACGGCACCGCGGCCTGCGGGGCGGACAGGTAGGCGAACCGCATCCCGCCCGGCATCACCCCCTGCTGCACCACCGTCGCGCCGTCGTCGCCGGCCGCGGCCAGTGCGGCAGCAAAGCCCTCCGGGCTGTCGGCCTCGACGCAGATGTGGTGCAGACCCGGCCCGCTGTCGCGGAGAAAGTCACTATAGATGTTCTCCCCGCGGACCGGTTGAATCAGCTCCAGCTGCATCTCACCGAGGTAGCTCAGCGAGATGCTGGCCACGAAGTCCGCCGGCCTGCCCCGGTAGCTGCAGGTGTCCGGACCGAAGTGCACCTCCGGCATCCGCACCCACTTCTTCACCCCTAACAGCCCGGTGAGAGCCGTTTCGGTGGCGTCCAGGTCGGGGGTCACCCAGGCGATCTGGACAGGTGTCTGGGCAGAGTTTCTCATTGCCTGGCAGGATAGCCCAGCCCGCCGCCGGGCAGAAGATGGTTGCCCAGATCATCGAAGCCGCGCCACGTCGCAGCAAATGAACGCGTTCTATTTTTCCCAGCCCAGGGCGGTCGACGGTTGAGCCAGGGTGCCCAGCAACAGCCGCACCTGGGTGTCGAACACGGCCCCGGGTTCGGTCAACGTGTCAGGCCCGTACCCGCCGAACACCTCCAGACTGATGGCGCCGACCACCGCGGCCCAGATCAAGAAGCATTTGGCGACGATGGCGTCGTCGCCGGCACAACCGAACTCGCGGCGCAATCGGTCGAAATCCGATGATATGGGTTGTGGCGCTGGGGTATTGGCGACCGCGACCTCGCCGGCGCGGACCCCCGCGGAGACCGCGTCGAACAGGGCGCCGACGACGCGGGTGCCGGGTCCGACGGTCCGTTCCGGCGGCGCCTGATAACCGGGCACCGGACTGCCGTACAGCAGCGCCCAGCTGGCGGGTTGTGCCACCGCCCACTGCCGTGCCGCCCGGGCGATGGCGAGGACCTCGGCACGCCACGAGTCCGACCCCGCCACCCGGGCCCGGTCCACCGTGTCCGCGAGATCGGTGTAGGCGTCGACGAGCAACAACGTCAGCAACTCGTCACGGCTGGCCACATATCGATACACCGCCGAGGACACCATGCCCAGGTCGCGCGCGATCGCCCGGAGCGACAACCCGGCCGCGCCGGCACTGACCAGGTGACGCCGGCCCAGTGCGATGATCTGCGCCTCGATACGGTCCCGCGACTCCTGACGTTTGCCCACGCACCCAGTTTGGCAGAACCGAGATCACTGCTCTTGAATTTCGGCCCGCGCCGTGGCACCCTCATCTTCGAGAGCGCCGCTCTCGAATTCTCGGCAAATCGCGGAAGGACCCGTCATGTCCGCTCGATACGACCAACCGAACTGGGCCGCCCGCGCCCCGAACACCCTGATCCGGTGGCTCGCCGAAGCGGGGATCAGCATCGCGGGAACACGAGCCCTTCGGGTCCGGGGCCGCACGACCGGGAAACCTCGCGGCGTGGTGGTCAACCTCCTCACCGTCGACGCGCGCGCTACCTGGTCTCACCGCGCGGTAACACTCAGTGGGTGCGCAACGTCCGCGCCGCGGGCGTCGTCGAGCTCGGACCGCGCTGGCACCGTCGGCCGATGGGCATCACCGAACTGGCCGACGACGCCAAACCCGAACTGCTGCAGCGCTACCTCGCCAAATGGTATTGGCAGGTCAAAGGGTACGTCGGCGGTTTGACACCGGACGCCACCCACGATGAACTGCGCGCTGCCGCACCCTCGATCCCGGTCTTTGCGCTACTGACGGGCCCGGCGTCACCGGCATGACCCGCCCACCGGTCAGGTCGGCGGAGCGGGGACCCCGACGTCCTCGCCGACCTGCTGGGAGATGGCCTGCCAGGACACCGCGGCCGGATACTGACCCCAGGTGCTGTTGAACAGCCCCACGATGCGGGCCGCACCGCCGCCGATCACGTAGACCGGTCCGCCGGAGTCGCCCTTTTCGCTGATGACGCCGTCGGTCATGGTGAACCAGCCGTTGTTGACCCGTTCCACGGTGCCGCAGCTCTCCCCGGTGATGATGCCGAAGTGGCACACCGCCTCGCCGGGCTGGGCGGACACCCCGGGTGCGGATTCCAGGGCCCGCCCGCCGGGCAGGATGTTGTTGGTCTGCACGTCGTCGGCCAGCACGATCGCCTCGTAGTCGGCGATCTGCTGGTCGGTGTTGACGGTGGCGCCGTTGGGTGTGTTGTCGCGGAACGTCGCCAGGTTGCCGATCAGGTGGCCGTCCTGGTCGGTGACGGCCCCGCTGCCGCGGCAGTGGCCCGCGGTGAAGGCCACCCGCAACCCGGGATCGACGTAGCCCAGGGTGCAGACGTTGTTGTCCTGGTCGATCTGCATACCGGGGTACACCAGCACGGGGTCGGCCCGCGCGGGCACCGGGGGCAGCGCCGCCAGCACCGCGGCGCCGACCATCGCCGTGAACAGGTGGGTGACCACGCGCCGCACCGTCGACTCCGATCGTCGGGGCCGGCCCAGCACCGACCCAAACCCAATGGCTGCCCAGGTTACCGGCGCAGCGACGCCAAACGTTACCGACCGGGGTGCGGCAAAAAAGCGCGGCGGCCCAGAGCATCGCTGGGCCGCCGCGGCGATCAGGGTTCGAGCGATCAGGGGATGGTGAGCACCTGCCCCGGCTGGATCAGGTCCGGGTTGGCGATGCCGCTGGCGTCGGCGATTTGCTGGTACTTGTTGCCGTCACCGTAGAACCGCTCGGCGATGGCCCACAGCGTGTCGCCGGAGACCACCGTGTAGGTCCGCGCCTGGGGCTCCGGTTCCGGCTCCGGCTCGGTCACGGTCTCGACGACCGGTTCCGCGGCGGGGGGCGGCTTCTTCGGCAGGGGCTTCGGCCTCGGGCGCCGGCGGCGGCGGGGCGTCGGTCTCGGTCTTGGTCGACCAGGCCGCGCCGTCCTTGGCGTACAGCACCAGGTTGCGGTCGTCCTGCAGAACGAGCTTGACGTCCTTTTTGCCCTTGGTGTCGGTGTGCCACACCGGCTTGTCCGCGGTGTAGAGCACGAAGTTGCCGTCCGGCTGCACCTCGGCGCGCACCACGTCCTGGCCGTTGGTGCCGGTCGACCAGATCGCCTTGCCGCGCACCGCCAGCACGAGGTTGCCGTCGTCTTGCAGCGTCAGGGTGTAGGCCCCATTGTTCGAAGTCAGCGACTCCCCTTTAATGAGTTTCTTTCCTGCGGTGAGCGTGTCTCCCACGTCATTACCCTTCTTACTAGCGCGGCCCCGCCACTACCGGCCGGGCATCGTTGCGTGTGCACGACGACCGCGAGCCTACTGACTTTGCGGTGGTGTGGGGCGTGTTCGACTCGCCGAAATCCAAACCGATCGGCCAACAGCTGGTAAACAGCGGTCCGGCCGACACGCGGGCGGTCGATCAAAGCCGTTGGTGATCGCGGTTTCCCATCGGCGACGCGGCACCCGGACCGGACACCGCGATGTCAGCTTTCGGTCGCCATCCCGGCGGGCCGAGGACGAAGCCGAGCCGGTCGCGCCACCGGGTGGCCGCGTGCACGTCGCGGGCGATGGCCCGGTATTCGTGGATCTGCAGGGTCCAGATGTTGAAGGTGTCGACCTGGGTGGTCAGCCCGTAGTGCGGACGGAACAGCTCGGGCGCAAACGTGCCGAACAGCCGATCCCACAGGATCAGGATGCCGCCGTAATTCTTGTCCAGGTATTCCGGATCCATGCCGTGGTGCACGCGGTGGTGCGACGGCGTGTTGAAGACGTATTCGACCGGCCGCGGGAGCTTGTCGATCCGCTCGGTATGCACCCAGAACTGGTAGATCAGGTTGACCGAGAAGCTGACGAACACCAGCCAGGGCGGAATCCCCAACAGCGGCAACGGGATCCAGGCCAGGATCTCGCCGCTGTTGTTCCACTTCTGGCGCAGCGCGGTGGCGAAGTTGAAATACTGGCTGGAGTGGTGGGCCTGGTGTGTCGCCCAGATCAGCCGCACCCGGTGCGCGACGCGGTGATAGCTGTAGTACAGCAGGTCCACGCCGAGGATGGCGATCACCCAGGTGTACCACCGGGTGGCCGGCAGGTGCCACGGTGCCAGGTAGGCGTAGAGGGCGGCGTAGCCGAGCAGGGCGAGGAACTTCCATCCGGCGGTGGTGGCCACCGAAACCAGTCCCATCGAGATGCTGGCCCAGGCATCGCGGGCGAGGTAGGCCCCGGCCGCGGGGCGCGGCTCGAGCTGTTCCAGCTTGCGGGCGGCCAGCCACTCCAGGATCAACAGCAGCAGGAAGAACGGGATGGCGAACAACACCGGATCCCGCATTTGCTCGGGCAACACGGAGAGCGCATCCGCGATCGCCTCGACGCCAGGCACACGACGAGCCTAGTGGGTGGCCGCTATGGCGGCGCCGGCGTTACAGGTCGTTCCCGCGCTCGGACACCGAATCCGGCGGCGGAATGGGGCTGGGCTGGTCATCGGAATACCAGTGCACCGCGTAGACGCCCGGCTGCAGCGAGAGTTCGGCGACCAGGCGCTCCAGTCGGTCGGGGGCGTGGCCGTCCATCAGCAGATACGCGGTCAGGGCGATGGTGTCGTTGTCGGCGCGGCTGGTGTGGAATCCGCGCAACGTGATGTCGTTGCTGGCGGCGTTCTGCACGATCTGGGCGCGCGCGTACTTCTCGGTTTTGGGGCGGCAGATCACCTGCAGGTGGTAGGGCTGCTGGGGTTCGTCTTCCTCCACGTGATGGTCGCGGTCGATGAGCCGGCCCAGCGGGCGACCCAGCAGGTGGGTGCCGACGATCGTCGCGGTGGCGATCAGCGCGAACAGCAGGTGCCCGGCGGCGGCCAGCACCCCGACGGCCGCCGAGCACCACAGCGTGGCGGCGGTGTTGAGGCCGCGGACGTGGAAGCCCTCGCGCAGGATGACCCCACCGCCGAGGAACCCGACCCCGGACACCACATACGACGCGACCCGGGTGGGGCTGCCCACATCGTTGGCGGCCACCGCGTACAGCACGAACAGGGTGGCCCCGGTCGCCACCAGCGCGTTGGTGCGCAGCCCGGCCATCCGCGCCCGCCACTGCCGCTCCAGGCCGATGAGCGCGCCGCAGCCCAACCCGACGGCCAGGCGCACCGTGAAATCGGCGATGCTCAAGGTCTGCATCCGGCGCCTCTCGTTTCGCGTCCAGCGGGGAACCCGCTACCAGTGTGGACGAGGTCGGCGTCGGGTGTGCCGCCAGTCGGGGCGCGAGCGTGAATTCTTTGCGAGATTTTTCGCCGATCGTCGCTAGCGGTTCACGTTCGGCGCCCCGGTGGTGTTAGGCCCAGCTGGCGCTGACCGCGCCGTCGGTGGAGGCCATGTTGCCGCCAGCGGTCTGCACCTTGGTGCCGTGCGTGGCCGCCTGCTCATAAATCACCTGGAAGTTACGACCCAACTGGGTGATGAACTCCTGGCAGGCCACCGACCCCGACCCACCCCAAAAGTCACCGGCAGCCAACACATCGGCAATGATCGCCTGATGCTCAGCCTCCAACGACGCGGCCTGAGCCTTAATCAACGCACCATGCGCGTCGACATCCCCGAACTGGTAGTTGATGCTCATGCGATAACTCCTTAGCTGCTCAGGGCCGTCTGCGACGCGGCTTCTTGCTGCTCATAGTTATTAGCGTCCCGGATCAA
>PPEA01000190.1 GCA_002967005.1 Mycobacterium talmoniae | reverse complement strand
GGATCGCCGGCCGCCTGGGCGCTGACCGCCTGGGTACAGGGTGGCGTGCGCGGCGAACTGGGTCGCCGTCAGCGCCGAAACCTCGTCCGCGGCAGCGGGAATCAGCCCGGTGGTGGGGGCAGCGGCGGCCGCGTTCTGGGCGCTCAACGCGGAGCCGATGCTCTGCAGGTTGCCCGCCGCGGCGGTCAGCAGTTCTGGCTGGGTGGTCACAAACGACATGGTCTTCTCCTCCGGGAAGGATCCAGTCCGGCTGCCGCTCAGGAGAATCGGGCACGCGTCAAGACACGCATCCGCGGTGCGGAGGCGATGTGAATGAACGCGGCGCGGCTCGACTCAGCGGGCGAAGGTGCCGGGGCCGGATCGGTACGAAACGGTCATCGATTTCGGATATGGACTATCGCTGGGACTCAATCTCGCCCTCACCTCCTCACGGCCGGGGCACACGGGGGTGCCGTCGCGGTGCACACCAAGGGATGAGAGCACCCGACCGGACTCGCCCGGGCACCGCACCCCTCTCGTCAGAGCTTCGGCACTGCACGGCGTGATCCGGGAATCCCGGAAGCCACTTGGGCTCAACCCTTAAGCCGGGAAGAGCTGTCCTGACCCGGGGCGTCTTTCGACGTTCGGGGTCAGTGGCCTATTTCCGTGCAGACGCCTCACCTAGCGAGGTGCATGCAGCGCCATGGTGGCACCGATCACAGACGCCGGTCAACCCGACTTGCCGGCCATCGCCCGCCCAGCGGCCGCCGCACCGGCGGCTCGGCGCCCGGCGGCGTTGTCCGCGGCCCACCCTCGTAGGGCTTTGACCTGGCGTTTTACCGCCAACCGCGGGTCGGTATGGCCCCAGATGGGTGCCGGTTGTGGGCCTCCTGGGGGCTTTGTCCGAGTTTGCTGACGGGTTCCTGTGAGCTGGCTCACAGCCCCGCCGCTTTAGTCGGGGTTCTTCTCGGCCACCGCCGCGCTGAGGCCTTCGGCCAGGTCCTCGCGGGTCAGCTCCTTGAACCGGACCAGTTGGTCCTCGCTGAACTCGGTGAGGTCGCTGGCCAGCACCGCGTCCAGATCCTCGTCGTCGAGCCGGAAACTGCGGTGATCGCGGGCTTTTTCCACCACGTTGCGGACGAATCCGGCGTTGCCCAGCACGTCAATGCCGCGGATCAGGTCACCGTCGGCGGAGATGTTCTCGTCGTTGTAGAACTTGGTGTAGGACGGCAGCAGCACCTCGACCGCCTCGTCGGTGATGACATCCTCGTTTTCGGTGCCCATCAGCTGGGTCAGTGCGATCAATTCCGGTGGGGTGTAGCTGAAGAACTCGATCACCGTCGAAAACCGCCGCCGCAGACCCTGGTTCACTTCCAGCATCTTCTCCATCGCCTTGGCGTACCCGGCGCCGAACACCACCAGTTCGTCGCGATGGTTCTCCATGTACAGCAACAAGGTGTTGATGATCGCGTTGCCGTAGGCGTCGCCTTGCTGATAGCCGGCCTCGTGCAGGTTGTGCATCTCGTCGAAGAAGACCGCCCCGCCCAGGGCCTGCTCGAGCATCTCCTCGGTGTTCTTCTCCGCGTCGGCCATATAGCGACCCAGCAGCTTGGAGCGGCTGGTCTCCACCACCAGCGGCTTGCGCAGCACGGTCAACCCGCACAGCTGTTTGGCGAACGCCCGGGCCACCGTCGTCTTGCCGGTGCCCGGCGGACCCAGTAACAGCGTGTGCCGCGAGCTGACCGGCACCGGCAGGCCCATCTTTTCGCGGGCCAGATTCACCTTCGTCGTGGACTTGATCAGCTTGATTTCCCGCTTGGCGGCCGCCATGCCCAGCATCGCGTTGAGCTCGGCGTCGCCTTCGGCCAGGTACTTCTTGGCCTCTTCGGCGTGCCGGGCGGCTTCGGTCTGCGCGCGGGTCGGTGCGCTGTCCGGATCCCACGGATCCGTGCGCGCCTCAATGGTTTCCGGGTCGGTCAGCACCAGCCGGTAGTCGGGATTGTCCAGCGCTTCGCGGGCCGGGGCGAACTTGGCGTCGCGCGAATACACCTGGCGCAGCGCCTCGGTGGCCTCGTCGTCGCGGCCCAGGTGCCGCAGGCACATGCCCTTGGTGTACGTCGCGACGTTGGCGGCGGCGGGCACCAGGTCCCCGGCGGTGGCCTCCTCGGCCCGGCGGCAGGCCTCCTCGAAGACGCCCAGGGAGGCCAGCGCCGTGGTCGCCATCGCCGCGGCGGCCGCCCGCAATTCGGGGTACCGCCACTGTTTGGCGGGCGGAAACTGGGTGAGCACATCGGGCCAGCGGCCGGTCCGGAAGTACAGCACGCCGCGCACGTAGTTGACCACCTCGGCGTCAAACGGTGACCGCGGGTCCACACCGTCCAGCAGCTGCGCGGCCTCCGCGTAGCGCTTCTCCTCGGTCAGCGCGGCGGCATAGCCGGCGGCCAGGGTGTCCACGCTGGTGATCGCCAACCGCAGGAACAGGCCGTCGGACGCCTCGGGACGAAATTCCACGTCGCTGAGCCCCAGCCGGCGGGTTTCCCACCCGAAGGTCCGCACCGCCGCCCACGCCCCGGCAAGCACGTCGACGCCCTGCTCCCCGGCCAGGATCCGGGCCAGCCACCCGTCACACATGCCCGGGTCGATCGTGGTGGCCGTGGTGAACATCTGTTTGGCCACTTGCGGATTGCGGCTGGGCTGCAACCCGTTGACCGAGATCCCCGACGCCAACAGGCCGGCCACCATGGCGTTGCGCGCGTCGACCGTGGCCATCTGCGGGCTGCTCATGTGCGGGCTCCCACCTCCACTCTCGGCGGCGGCGCCGGGCTCAGCGGGACCGCCAAGTCTTCATCTTCACGCAAGTCCCGGCCCGGCACCACCAGCGGCGACCGCACCGCCGGGGCCGGCAAGCTGGCCGACACCGCCACCAGCTGGCGGCCGGTGAGCCGGTTCAGCCCCGCCCACACCTCTTTACGCAGCCGCCCGCTGCTGTGATAGCGCACCCAGGCCGACACCTCGGTGCCGCCGCGACGCGGGATGAGCCGAACGGTCACCACCGTGGCGGTGGTGTCGGAGTCCCACAGCTGGTCCAGCGTCTCCGAGGTGATGTCGGACGGCGACACCCAGAAGCTGGTGACAAACTCCTTGTCCCCTTCGGGCTGTTTGTGTTTGAGCCGACGCCGACGCGGACGGATGTGCTCGGGCTGCAGACCCGCCAACACCGCGACATCGACGCGCG
>PPEA01000019.1 GCA_002967005.1 Mycobacterium talmoniae | reverse complement strand
ACTCAACGCCGCAATCCACCGCATCGCCCTCACCCAGATCCGCATGCAAGCCAGTGAGGGCCACACCTACTACCAACGACTACGCGACGCCGGGAAAACCAAGGCAGCAGCGCGTCGATGCCTCAAACGCCGCATCGCCCGACGCGTATACCAAGCCCTTCTCACCAGCACCAAACCCGAAATCAACCACCTAAAACCAGCAGCCGCTTGACATAGGAGCTATTGCTCGCGGACGAAGTGGCTAGCGCTGGGGTAGGTCGGTCGGCTTGATCGGGGCCGGCAGGGCGGTGCGCCCCATCAGGTAGCGGTCCACCCCGGCCGCGGCGGCGCGGCCCTCGGCGATCGCCCACACGATCAGCGACTGGCCCCGGCCGGCGTCGCCGGCGACGAACACCCCGGGCACCGAGGTGGCGAAGTTGTCGTCCCGGGCGATGTTGCCGCGGTCGGTGAACTCCACCCCCAGGTCGGTCAACAGCCCCGGCTGCTCCGGCCCGACGAAGCCCATTGCCAACAACACCAGGTCGGTCTCCAGCTCGAAGTCGGTGCCCTCCACCTTCTCGAACTTGCCGTCGCGCATGGTGACCTCGTGCACCTTGAGCGCGGCGACGTGCCCGTCGCGGCCGACGAACTCCTCGGTGTTGACCGAGAACACCCGCTCGCCGCCCTCCTCGTGCGCCGAGGACACCCGGAACATCAGCGGATAGGTCGGCCACGGCGTCGACTCGGCGCGGGTGTCCGGCGGGCGCGGCATGATCTCGAACTGGTGGATGTTGACCGCACCCTGGCGGTGCGCGGTGCCTAGGCAGTCCGCGCCGGTGTCGCCGCCGCCGATGATGACGACGCGCTTGCCCTTGGCGGTGATCGGCGGCTCGCCGTCCGGCCCCAGCACATCGTCGCCTTGCTGGACGCGGTTGGCCCACGGCAGGTACTCCATGGCCTGGTGGATGCCGTCCAAGTCGCGGCCGGGGGCGGGCAGATCCCGCCCGACGGTGGACCCGTTGGCCAGCACCACCGCGTCGAAGTCGGCGCGCAACTGCGAAGCGGTGATGTCGACGCCGACGTTGACCCCGGCCCGGAACTCGGTGCCCTCGGCCTCCATCTGCGCCAGCCGGCGGTCGATGAAGCGCTTCTCCATCTTGAACTCGGGGATGCCGTAGCGCAGCAGGCCGCCGATCCGGTCGGCGCGCTCGAACACCGTCACCGCGTGCCCGGCGCGGGTCAGCTGCTGGGCGGCGGCCAGCCCGGCCGGCCCGGAGCCGACGACGGCCACGGTCTTGCCGGTCCGGGTCTGCGGCGGCAGCGGCACCACCCAGCCCTCATCGAAGGCGTTCTCGATGATGTCGTACTCGATCTGCTTGATGGTGACCGGATCCTGGTTGATCCCCAGCACGCACGACGCCTCGCACGGCGCCGGGCACAGCCGCCCGGTGAAGTCCGGGAAGTTGTTGGTGGCGTGCAGCCGTTCGATGGCGTCGCGCCAACGCCCGGTGCGCACCAGGTCATTCCACTCCGGGATCAGGTTGCCCAGCGGGCAGCCGTTGTGGCAGAACGGGATCCCGCAGTCCATGCAGCGGGTGGCCTGCTGCTGCAGGCTCGAGTGCGGGAAGTCCTCGTAGACCTCGTTCCAGTCGCGCAGCCGCAGTTCCACCGGCCGCCGCTTGGGCAGCTCGCGCTGGGTGTAGGTCAGAAAGCCTCTGGGGTCAGCCACGGGCCGCCGCCATGATCGCGTCGTCGGCGTTGGTGCCGGCGGCTTCGGCCTCGGCCATCGCCTGCAGCACCCGCTTGTAGTCGCGCGGCATCACCTTGGCGAAGTGCCGCTGCTGCGCCGGCCAGTCCGCCAGGATGCGCTGGCCCACCGCGGAATCGGTGGCGTCCACGTGGGCCTGCAACATGCCGTGCAGCCACTCGGTGTCGGTGTCGTCGAAGGAGTCCAAATCCACCATCTCGGTATTGAGGTTGGTCGGCAGCGTGCCGTCCGGGTCGTAGACATAGGCCACCCCGCCGGACATGCCGGCGGCGAAGTTGCGGCCGGTGGGGCCCAGGATGACGACCTTGCCGCCGGTCATGTACTCGCAGCCGTGATCGCCCACCCCCTCGACCACCGCGTGGGCGCCGGAGTTGCGGACCGCGAACCGTTCGCCGACCACCCCGCGCAGGAACGCCTGACCGCTGGTGGCGCCGAACAGGATCACGTTGCCGCCGATGATGTTCTCCTCGGCCACGTAGTTCTCTGGGGCGTTGTCGGAGGGCCGCACCACGACCCGCCCGCCGGACAACCCCTTGCCGACGTAGTCGTTGGCGTCGCCGTAGACCCGCAGCGTGATCCCGGCGGGCAGGAACGCCCCGAAGCTGTTGCCGGCCGACCCGTCGAAGGTGATGTCGATGGTGCCGTCCGGCAGGCCCTGCCCGCCGTAGGCCTTGGTCACCTCGTGGCCGAGCATGGTCCCCACGGTGCGGTTCACGTTGGAGATGGTCGTCGAAAAACGGACCGGTGTACCGGAATCCAGCGCTTCGCGGCTCATCACGATCAGCTGCTGGTCCAAGGCCTTATCCAGGCCGTGGTCCTGCCGCGAGCTGCAGTACAGGTCCTGGTTCATGAACGCCGATTCCGGCTCGTGCAGCACCGGGGTGAGGTCCAGCTTGTGGGCCTTCCAGTGTGCCCGGGCCAGCGTGGTGTCCAGCGACCCGACCTGGCCGACGGCCTCGTTGAGGGTGCGGAAACCCAGCTGCGCCATCAACTCCCGGACCTCTTCGGCGATGAACATGAAGAAGTTCTCGACGAATTCCGGCTTGCCGGTGAACCGTTCGCGCAGCACCGGGTTCTGGGTGGCCACCCCGACCGGGCAGGTGTCCAGGTGGCACACCCGCATCATGATGCAGCCGGTGACCACCAGCGGGGCGGTGGCGAAACCGAATTCCTCCCCGCCCAGCAGCGCGGCGATCATCACGTCGCGCCCGGTCTTGAGCTGGCCGTCGACCTGCACCACGATGCGGTCCCGAAGCCCGTTGAGCAGCAACGTCTGCTGCGTTTCGGCCAGGCCGAGCTCCCACGGCGCGCCGGCGTGCTTCTGCGACGTCAGCGGGGTGGCGCCGGTGCCGCCGTCGTGCCCGGAGATCAGCACCACGTCGGCATGGGCCTTGGACACCCCGGCGGCGACGGTGCCGACCCCGTTCTCCGACACCAGCTTGACGTGGATGCGCGCGGCGGGGTTGGCGTTCTTCAGGTCGTGGATCAGCTGCGCCAGATCCTCGATGGAGTAGATGTCGTGGTGCGGCGGCGGCGAGATAAGCCCGACACCGGGGGTGGAGTGCCGCACCTCGGCGATCCACGGGTACACCTTGTGGCCCGGGAGCTGGCCGCCCTCACCGGGTTTGGCGCCCTGGGCCATCTTGATCTGGATGTCGGTGCAGTTGGTCAGGTAGTGGCTGGTGACCCCGAACCGGGCCGAGGCGACCTGCTTGATCGCGCTGCGGCGCCAGTCGCCGTTCGGGTCGGCGTCGAAGCGGTCGACGTGTTCGCCGCCCTCCCCGGAGTTGGACCGCCCGCCCAGCCGGTTCATCGCGATGGCCAGGGTCTCGTGCGCCTCGGCCGAGATCGAGCCGTAGCTCATCGCGCCGGTCGCGAACCGTTTGACGATCTCGCTGGCCGGTTCGACCTCCTCGAGCGGCACCGGCGGGCGCACCCCGGCGCGGAACTTGAGCAGCCCGCGCAGCGACGCCATCTTCTCGCTCTGGTCGTCGACCAGCTTGGTGTACTCCTTGAAGATCGAGTACTGGCCGGTGCGGGTCGAGTGCTGCAGCTTGAACACCGTCTCCGGGTTGAACAGGTGGTACTCGGCGCCCTCACCCTCGCGGCGCCACTGGTATTCGCCGCCGACCGGCAGTTCGCGGTGCGCCCGCTCATCGGGGCGGTCCAGGTAGGCCAGCGCGTGCCGGGCGGCGACGTCGGCGGCCACGTCGTCGAGGGTGATCCCGCCGGTCGGGCAGGCCAGCCCGGTGAAGTACTCGTCGAGCACGTCCTCGGAGATCCCGACCGCCTGGAACAGCTGCGCCCCGGTGTAGGACGCCAGCGTCGAAATACCCATCTTGGACATGACTTTCAGGACACCCTTACCGGCGGCCTTGATGTAGTTGCCCAGCGCGGTTTCCCGGTCGATGCCTTCCAGCACCCCGCGGTCGAGCATGTCCTCGATCGACTCGAACACCATGTACGGGTTGATTGCCGCCGCGCCGAAGCCGACCAGCGCGGCCATGTGGTGCACCTCGCGGGCGTCGCCGGATTCGACCACCAGCCCGATCTGGGTGCGCAGCCGCTCCCGCACCAGGTGGTGGTGCACGGCCGAGACGGCCAGCAGCGACGGGATCGGCGCCAACTGCTCGGTGGACTCACGGTCGGACAGGATGATGATCCGGGCACCGTCGGCGATCGCCGCCGACACCTGGGTGCGCACCTCGTCGAGCGCGGTGCGCAACCCGGCGCCGCCCTCGGCGACCGGGTACAGGCAGCGAATCACCTGCGAGCGCAGGTTGACCCGGCGGCCGTTGACCTCCGCGTCCGGGTCGAGGTTGATCAGCTTGGCCAGCTCGTGGTTGCGCAGGATTGGCTGGGACAGCACGATCTGGTGGCACGAGTTCTCGGTCGGGTTGAGCAGGTCGCCCTCCGGGCCGAGCGCGCCCTGCAGGCTGGTCACGACCTCTTCACGGATGGCGTCCAGCGGTGGGTTGGTCACCTGGGCGAACAGCTGCTGGAAGTAGTCATAGAGCATCCGCGGCCGCTCGGAGAGCACCGCGATCGGGGTGTCGGTGCCCATCGACCCGATCGGTTCGGCGCCGGTGCGCGCCATCGGCGCCACCAGCAGGTTGAGCTCCTCGTAGGTGTAGCCGAAGGCCAGCTGCCGCAACACAATACGGTGGTGCGGCATCCGCGCGTAGTCGCCCTGCGGCAACTTGTCCAACGGAATCAGGCCGGTCTCGAGCCACTGCTGATACGGGTGTTCGGCGGCCAGTTCGGCCTTGATCTCCTCGTCGGAGACGATGCGGCCGGCGGCGGTGTCCACCAAGAACATCCGGCCCGGCTGCAGCCGGATCCGGCGCACCACCGTGGCCGGGTCCAGGTCCAGCACACCGGCCTCGGAGGCCATCACCACCAGGCCGTCTTCGGTGACCCAGATCCGCGACGGTCGCAGGCCGTTGCGGTCGAGCACCGCGCCCACCACCGTGCCGTCGGTGAACGTCATCGACGCCGGGCCGTCCCACGGCTCCATCAACGAGGCGTGGTACTGGTAGAACGCACGGCGGGCCGGGTCCATCGACTCGTGCCGTTCCCAGGCCTCGGGGATCATCATCAGCACCGCGTGCGGCAGGCTGCGGCCGCCCAGGTGCAGCAGTTCGAGCACCTCGTCGAAGCGTGCGGTGTCCGAGGCGCCCGGGGTGCAGATCGGGGTGAGCTTCTCGAACCCGTTCGGCCCGAAGACCTCGGTGTCGATCAGCGCCTCCCGGGCCCGCATCCAGTTCTCGTTACCGGTGACGGTGTTGATCTCACCGTTGTGGGCGATCCGCCGGAACGGGTGCGCCAGCGGCCAGGACGGGAAGGTGTTGGTGGAGAACCGGGAGTGCACGATCCCCAGCGCGCTGGTCAGCCGGTCATCTTGCAGGTCAAGGTAGAACGCCTTGAGCTGCGGGGTGGTGAGCATGCCCTTGTAGACGAACGTCTGCCCGGAAAGGCTTGGGAAGTAGACGGTTTCGCGGCCCGGCCCGTCCTGACCGGGACCCTTGGTGCCCAGTTCGTGTTCGGCGCGCTTACGGATCACGTAGGCCCGCCGCTCCAGCGTCATGCCGGAGGCGCCGGCGATGAACAGCTGCCGGAAGGTCGGCATCGCGTCGCGGGCCAGCGCGCCCAGCGACGAGTCATCGGTCGGGACGTCGCGCCAGCCGAGCACCTGCAGTCCCTCGGCCTCGACGATCTTCTCCACCGCCGCGCATGCCGTGGCGGCGTCCTTGGAGGACTGCGGCAGGAACGCGATGCCGGTGGCGTAGTCGCCCGGCGCCGGCAGGTCGAAGTCGACCACCGAACGCAGGAACTGATCGGGGACCTGGATCAGGATGCCGGCGCGTCGCCGGTGTGCGGCTCGGCACCCTGGGCGCCGCGATGCTCGAGGTTGACCAGCGCGGTGATGGCTTTGTCCACGATGTCGCGGCTGCGCCGGCCATGCATGTCGACGACCATGGCCACACCACACGCATCGTGCTCGAATGCGGGGTTGTAAAGCCCGACTCGGCTGGGCATTCCCACCTGACCCTTCACAAAAGACTGTCTGCGCGGCATTGACGAAGATCCGCAACGCCGCATCCCGGAGGCAGCGGGCTGGGCCCCTTCGGTCTTGTCTTCATCGTCCGCCGGTGACGATCGCCCGGTCAGAGATACGACCGTGCAGCGCTGAACGGTGGCTCTAGTCCCGGTCTCGACAAGCCTTAAAACGATATGACAAAACCCGGCTGACATGCCAACTTGTTCAATGGTAGCCGCCCGTCGGCAGTGCCGAATTTCACAGCACACCGACAACGGGCGGGAGGGACCCGATCACGCCGCCCGCCTGCGGTTTTCTGCGCGGTCAGCGGGCCCGTCGACCCACAATCGCGGCCCGGTCGGCTTGGTCACGGCCGCGGGAACCGAGGGTGATTGTGCACGATCACCTGCTGTGATGGCAGGTCCAGGGGTGATCCGCGTGTCGCAAGGTGATATCGGTCACGCTGAGCGTTTTTCCGAGGTTGCGGGGCCGGCGACGTGGGCCAATCCGCGTAAATTGGGGTGGTTGTTCAGAAAAGCTAGTGGTTGGGTCCGGGGCCATGGCCACCCCTCGACGGTGATGCACCGCAAGTCATGGCCCCGGACCCCCGCCGGCCGGCTCGGCAAAGAGCCGGCACGAGCGGTTTTCCGTTAGTCGGTCACCGGCGAGGCGGAGCGGCGACGTTTCTGCCGCACCGGATAGCCGCCCCGCTCGGCCAGGGATTTGAGCTGACGCAGCGCGAAGGTGCGTCCCCGTCCCGCTTCGGGAATGACGATTCCGGCCCACAGCCCTTCGGCGCCTGGGGTCTCGTACGCGTCTCGTGCGCACAGCCAGCGCCGCGGGCAGCCGCGGCAGATCGCCTTGGTGGCGTCGTCGGTGGCCGTCATCCACCGGTCGGGATCTTGCACGCAGGCGCCAACGACGTCGTCGAGCATCCGTGGGTCAGATGAGGGGCTGGTCATCGGCGTTCCTTCCAAGGGGGATCAGTGGTTGAACCGTAGCATTCAAACTGAAGCAACGCAACTAGAGATCGCAATATCGATGACCGGCAAAGAAGTGTCGCTGCCCGACGGCGGCTGGTGGTATAGAGCAGACGGAATACTTACTCCCCTTAATTACCGGTATTTACCAGGTCGTTTACCGTTTGTTACTCAGCGTGCGGGGCCCGGTTTCGCGCCACCAGCCGCCCGCCGCGGCGGATCGGCGCAACGCGTCGAGACCGTAGCGACAGTACGGAAACGAAGCGGGCTCTACGATGCGAGTGCTACGGCTACCGCCGCATCACGGAGGTTCTGATGGGATTGGCCAAAGACGACGTGCGCGCGGTGATCGACGTCTACCTGCGGGCCTGGGTGACCCAGGACCCCGACCTGATCGTGACGGTGTTCACGCCGACGGCGACCTACCACGAACGGGTGTTGGGCGAGCCGATCCGCACCGCGGCGGGAATCCGGGACTACTGGCAAACCAAGGTCGTCGCCGAACAGGCCAACATCCAGGCCGAGCTGCTCAACCTCTACCTCGACGGGAACACCGCCATCGCCGAGTGGGAAGCCCGGTTCGACGACCTGGTCCAGGGCCGCCGCAAGCGGATGCGCGAGGTCGCGATCCTCGAGTTCGACGGCACCCGAATCGCTCGCCTGCGCGAATACTGGGCGTCTGAGCAGCTGAATTAACGCTGCGCCGACTACCCGTTCCCGTCAATTTTTCCGGCTTAGCCGATACTGGGAGCCGATGCCTGGCTGGCTCAACAAGGTCAGCACGCTGTCAGGCAGCCCGCAGATCTACCGAGGAACCGATGAACCAACGCGACGACTTCCTGCGAGACCGGCTGGGGTACGCGCCGACCAGCGCGCCCCCGGCACCGCCTCCCCAACCGGCGCCGGCTCAACCGCCGCAGCCGCCCACGACCGCACCCCAGCCGCCGCATGACGGCAGGCCGGCGGACCAGTGGACCTACGGGGAGATCCAGCCCGTGCCCGCCGGTCGCCCGCCGCGTCCGCAGCCGGGCC
>PPEA01000189.1 GCA_002967005.1 Mycobacterium talmoniae | reverse complement strand
GCCTACGAGACCGCGTTCGCCGCGACGGTGCCCCCGCCGGCGGTCGCGACCAACCGGGCGCAGGTCGCGCAGCTGGCCGCGACGAACATCGTCGGTCAAAACACGCCGATGATCGCCCAACTCGAGGCGCAATACGCTCAGATGTGGGCCCAAGACGCCGCCGCCATGTACGGCTACGCCGGGCAGTCGGCGGCCGCTTCGAAGGTGACACCGTTCACCTCGCCGGCGCAGACCACCAATGCCGCCGGGCAGGCCCTGCAATCCGCCGCCGTCACCCACGCCGCGTCCACGGCGGCAGGAACGAGCGCGCAGAATGTGTCGCAGGCGATTACCCAGGCGCCCAACGCGTTGCAGAGCCTGGCAACCCCCGCGGCAACGACCACCAGCTCGTCGACGTCGCCGTTCGGCAGCATCTGGGAACTGTTGACCGGGTCGTCCACCCCGCCGACCTCGCTGTCAGGGCTGCTCAACGCGTACAGCCCATTCGCCGGCTTCTTCTACAACACCGAAGGTTGCCGTACTTCAGTATCGGTATGGGCAACAACTTCGTTCAGATCGCCAAGACCTTGGGATTGATCGGCGGGTCGGCCCCGGCCGGCGCCGCGGGCGCGGCCGGTGCCGCGGGCGGATTGGGCGGGCTGGGCGCTATGGGTGGCGGTCCGGTGTCGGCCGGACTGGGCGCTGCGAACGGGGTCGGTCGATTGGCGGTGCCGCCCAGCTGGCTTGGTTCGACCCCGCTGTCGTCGTCGGGGTTCCCGGCCCCACCGGTGCCGGTCAGCAGTGTCAGCCTTGCTCCGGAGGCCGGCGCGGGTGCCGGAAACCTGTTGGGCGGCATGCCGTTGGCGGGTGCTGGAGCATCAGGTGCGGCCGGGTCGGGTCCCAAATACGGGTTCCGCCCCACCGTGATGGCCCGCCCGCCGTTCGCCGGATAGCGCGCGCACCGGGCGCCGCGATTAGCAAGGCGCTCTTGACAGTTCGTGGCGGCCGGCGTGCGGTGGTGGCTACTCTTCGTCGAGGACGAGCGCCATCTCCGGGCAGGCGGCCACGCCGTCGCGGGTGAGCTGCGTGTCCTCGGGCCGTACCTCGTGTTCTTCGAGGACGGAGTAGCCGGACTCGTCGATCGGGAACAGGTCTGGGTCGACGGCGTAGCACTGCGCATGCCCCGCACATTTCGATCGTTCGAGACGAACTCTCATCGCTGGTTCCCTTCACCGAATGCGTTGCGCGCGGGTCGACGTGGCGCATCGTGTATCTCGATTTTAGGAGACGCTGCACCCATCGACTCAAGGCTTTGCCCAGCGGCCGATGTTTACGATGTTGACGGTCGCACCATCGGCGAGGCGACCGGGAAACACAGGAACGGACGGCCGCCTATGAGCACCTTCGACGAGTACCAGCCAGGTGCATTTCACCTGCCGCGGCTTGACTACGCGAACTTGCCGATGGCCGTCGACCGTGGTGTCGGGTGGAAGACCCTGCGGGACGCCGGGCCGGTGGTGTTCATGAATGGCGCCTATTACCTGACCCGCCGTGAAGACGTGCTCGGGGCGCTGCGCAATCCCAAGGTTTTTTCCTCGCGCTTGGCGCTGCAACCCCCCGATAGCCCGCTGCCCGTGGTACCGCTCGCGTTCGACCCGCCGGAACACACCCGGTACCGCAAGATCCTCACGCCCTATTTCAGCCCGCACGCACTGAGCAAGTCCCTGCCGGTGCTGCGCCGGCACGCCGCCGACATGATCGATGGCATCGCCCGCCAAGGCGAATGCGAGGTGATGGCCGACCTGGCGAACCTGTATCCGTTTCAGGTGTTCCTCGATCTTTACGGTCTTCCGCTGGAGGATCGTGACCGCGTAATTGCCTGGAAAGACGCTGTGGTCGACGACAAGCCCTACCGCACCGAGGCCGACCTTGCGCCGGCCCGCGAGTTATTCACCTACCTCACGGACGCGATCAACCAACGCCGGCAGAACCCGGGCACCGACATGTTGTCGCGGGTGATGACCGGCGACGGGGACTTCAGCGACCTGGAATTGCTGGGCATGAGCCACCTGCTGATCCTGGCGGGCCTCGACACGGTGACGGCGGCGATCGGGTTCTGCCTGTTCGAACTGGCGCGCAGGCCACAACTGCGCGCCGCGCTTCGCGACCACCCCAAACAGATCCGGGCCTCATCGAAGAAATCGTCCGGTTGGAGCCCTCGGCGCCGGTGGCGCCCAGGGTGACCACCGAGAGCGTGAGCGTCGGTGGCATGACGCTGCCCGCCGGTACTCCGGTGCGGTTGTGCATGGCCGCGGTCAACCGCGACGGCAGCGACCCGACCTCCACCGACGACCTGGTCATGGACGGCAAACTACACCGGCACTGGGGATTCGGCGGCGGACCGCACCGCTGCCTGGGATCGCACTTGGCCCGGCTGGAACTAACCGTGGTGGTCGAGGAATGGCTGCAGCGCATCCCGGAGTTCGAGTTGGTTCCGGGCTATACACCGGAGATCGCCTTCCCGGCGATGACGTTCGCGCTTAAGACGCTGCCGCTGCAGTGGGCTTGAACGCTGCCGCGCCCGACCCAATATGGTTGCTGTGATGCGGGTCACCGGGTGAGCGGCCGCTTTGCGTGCAGCTAGATTTTTATTCCGTGACCGCGCCGACAGGCCGCCGAACCGCTCGTAACGGCCCGATCCGGCCAACAATGGGTAACGGCGCCTAGCCGCCGCGGTGACCCGTTTGACCTGCGTGGATCGCCCATCGCAGGCCCAACCTCGTTACTGTCGCATTACCCAAGGTGAACATTTGGCACTGCCTGGTGAACACTTGGGAACATCGGCTGTCGCGGGAGGCGCGACACGTCGTTGGCCTCTACTGTCATCCCCAGAGCGATTGCTGAGAGTGACGAGGAGGAAATCTCGATGTCGTTCGTGACCACCCAGCCGGAGGCGCTGGCGGCCGCCGCTGCCAACCTGACCGGACTCGGCTCGGCGCTGAGCGCGCAGAACGCCGCGGCCGCCGCCCCCACCACCGGTGTGGTTCCCGCCGCCGCCGACGAGGTTTCGGCGCTGACCGCCGCCCAGTTCGCGGCGCACGGCACGCTGTACCAGCAGATCAGCGCGCAGGCCGCGGCGATTCACGAGATGTTCGTGAACACGCTGAACACCAGCGCGGGGTCGTACGCGGCCACCGAGGCCGCCAACGCGGCCGCGGCCGGTTAGGCGAGCGGAAGCTAACGAACAATGGACTACGGGGCCTTGCCGCCGGAGATTAACTCTGCGCGCATGTACATGGGTGCCGGTGCCGGCCCGCTGCTGGCCGCGGCGTCCGCCTGGGACACCCTGGCCGCCGAACTGCACTCGACGGCGGCCTCCTATGGTTCGGTGATCTCGGGGTTGACCACGTCGGGCTGGACGGGTCCGTCCTCGGCCTCGATGGCCGCGGCGGCCGCGCCCTACGTGACCTGGATGACCACCACCGCCACCCAGGCCGAGCTGGCCGCGAACCAGGCACGGGCGGCGGTCGGCGCCTACGAGGCGGCGTTCTCGGCGACGGTGCCGCCGCCGCTGATCGCGGCCAACCGCACCCAGCTGGCCACCCTGGTCGCCACCAACATCCTGGGGCAGAACACCCCGGCGATCGCCGCCACCGAGGCCCACTACATGGAGATGTGGGCCCAAGACGCCAGCGCCATGTACGGCTATCACGGGGCGTCGCAGGCGGCGAGCACGTTGACGCCGTTCAGCCAGCCGCCGCAGACCACCAACCGGCCGGGTCGGCCGCCCAGGCCGCCGCGGTCGGTCACAGCACCGCGAACTCGGCGGCCTCCCAGGCACAGGCCACGGTGTCGCAGGTCACCGCCAACCTGCCGTCCCAGCTGGGCACCAACGTGTCGTCCCAGGCGTCTCAACTGTCCAACCTGCCCCAGCAGGCGCTGCAAACCCTCACGTCGGGCGCGTCGTCGACGTCGCCGTTGGATGCGCTCAAGGATGCGCAAACCCTGGCGTCGCCGGCGATCATGGTCGCGCAGAACGGCAGCTACCTGTTCTCGCTGGTCAACTCGATGAACTCGCTGATGCGGGCGGCACCTCGGGCGCCGCCGCCGCCGCCCTGACCAACCCGGTCGCCGCGTTGGGGTCGGCGCTGACCGGCGGATCGAGCGGCTTCGCCGGCATGAGCGGGCTGGGCGGACTGGGCGGGGTGACCGCCGGGTTCGGTCAGGCCGGCTCACTCGGCGCGCTGTCGGTGCCGCAGAGCTGGGCGTCGGTCGCCCCGTCGACCAGCTCGATCGCCTCGGCGCTGGGCAACGGGCTGGGCGCGACCCCGACCGCCGGGCTCAACGCCGGCAACATGATGAACGGCGTGCCGATGCTGGCCAACGCCGCCCGGGCGGTCGGCAGCGGCCAGACCCCGGCGATTCCCCGGTTCGATCTCCGTCCGAGTGTCATCCCGCACTCACCGGCGGCCGGGTAATGGAAGGGGGGCCAACAGTGTGTTTCGGCCAGGCAGCACGCTGCTTCAAGGCGTAGCCTGCTGTCATACATCGGCCACGGCAACAACTATTCGCAGTCGATGAACTTCTATTAGGTAAGGAGGCGATTATGCCTACGCGTTTTATGACGGATCCGCATCAGATGCGGGCGATGGCGGGCCGGTTTGATGTGCACGCTCAGACGGTTGAGGATGAGGCCCGCAAGATGTGGGCGTCGTCGATGAACATTACGGGTGCTGG
>PPEA01000188.1 GCA_002967005.1 Mycobacterium talmoniae | reverse complement strand
GCCCACCGCCAGCTCGCTCGACCGCCGCGGCCACGCTGTCGGATTCGAACATCCGGCTCGGGGGTGTCGGCCAGCGCCGGCCGCGCGATCAGGGTGTGCAGGCCGGCCTGCGGATCGCTGTCGAGCCGCACGTAGTTCACCGCGACCATGCCGCGGCCGGGTTTGACCGGAACGTCCTTGGCGAACCGGGACCGCACCAGTTTGGCGTCCTCGACCGCGGCCAGCCGCAGCTCGACCCGGGACCCGAAACCGCTGCGCACCGCGGGCCGCAGCTCCGATTCCCGGTCCGCGGTGACCACCACGTGCACGCCGAACGAGGGACCCTGGTTGATGATCTGGTTCACCTGCTCGATGAGCACCTCGTTGTCTTCGGCCAGCGCCCGGTAGTTGTCGATCACCAGGTAGACGTCGCCGAAGCCGTCGTCGGGCACCTCGCCGGGCGCGTCGCCGAACTTGCGCCGCCGGAACACCTCCATGGACGGCACGTCGTACTCCAGGAAGCTGCGCTTGCGGCCCCGGACCAGCGCCAGCAGTTCGCCACGGTGCGGCGCACCCCGTCGGGGTCGGTGGGTCCGCGACCGAACCCACGTGCGGCAGCCGGGCGACCGTCGCCAGCGAGGTGCCGCTGTAGGCCAGGCAGTAGAACTGCACCTGGTCGGGGCCGTGGGTCATGGCGGCCGAGCAGATCAGCGTCTGCAACGCGGTCGTCTTCCCCGAACCGCCGGCACCCAGGATCAACACGTTGGCCCCCGGGCCGGAGGTGTCCACCACCCACGGCGGCTGGTCGTGTTTGAACGGCCGGTCGATAACGCCGATCGGGAACACCAGGTTGCGCGCGGTCCCGTAGTCCTGCTGCCACGGCCGGCCCAGGAACCGGTTCACCAGGTCGTCGACCGGCACCGGCTCATCCAGCGGGGGCTGCCACAGCCGGTACGGCTCGAACTCGATGCGGCGCAGCTGATCGATGATCACCGTGCCGACCTTCGGCGTCCGGAAGCCCTCGTCTTCCTCGGCGCCCTCCTCGGCGGCCGCTCACCGACCGCCGGCAGCGCCTCCTCGGGCGCCGCCTCGATCTCGGTGCCGCTGACCGCCACCTCCAGCGGGGTGAACGCGGTGGTAAACAGCTGCGGCCGAATGTAATCGACGGCGTGCACCAGCGGCGCCTGTTCCTCGTCGAACGACCCGGCGCGGTGGTAGTCGCGCCACAGGAACTCCGCCTGGAACCGGATGATGTCCTCGCCGCTCTTGCGGAAATACCCCAACCCGGCCTTGGCCGGCAGGTTGACCGCGTTGGGCACCCCGGCGGCCTGGGCCGCCCCGGCGGTTTGCGCCTTCAGCACCAGCCGGTAACCCATGTTCTCCATGAGCTTTTCGGCGCGGCTCTCGATGGTCTGCGACGCCATCATCAGGTGCACCCAGTAGGCGCGGCCCTGGCGGCCGATCGAGTCGAGCACCTCCACCGCGGTCGGCATGATGCGGAACCACTCGTAGAACTCGTCGATGACCACCACCAGCATCGGCAGCGGGGTCATGTCCTGGCCGTGGGCCCGCATCCTGGCCCGGATCTCGTTGTACTCCTTGGCGCCGTCCACCCCGGCGCTGTCACACAGCGTCTTGCGCCGGGCGATCTCGCCCCACATCGCTTCCAGGAAGCGCTCCATCAACGCCTGGTCGTCTTCCAAGTCGGTGATGATCCGCGACACGTGCGGCACCCCGGCGAACGGCTTGACCGCGGACCCACCCTTGAGGTCGGCCAGCACGAACTGCAGCTCGTCGGGCGGATGGCCGAGCATCAGCGATTCGATGACGGTGCGCACCAGGGTCGACTTCCCCGACCCGGTGGTCCCCGACATCACGCCGTGCGGGCCGTCGCCGCCCTCGTCGAGCGACTTCATATCCAAAAACAGCAGCTCGCCGTTGTCGGCGCGGTTGCCGAACGGCACCCGCAGCCGCGACCGGCTCAGCGCGTCGCGGCGGCCGGCCCACAGCGCGCTGAAGTCGATGGAGCCGGCGTCTTCGATCCCGTAGTAGGACAGGATGTCCCGGGTGCCGATGTGGGTGACCCGCTGGCCGATCTCCTCATAGGCCTCGGCCAGCCGCCACTGCGCCAGCCGCTGGGCGAACCGTTCGGCGTCGGCGGCCGACAGCTGGTCGGCCAGCGCGAAGAACCACGCGTTGTCGTCGATCACCATCCAGGTGTCGCGGTCACGGGGCAGCGTCTCGATCACCCCGTTGTCGTCGGTGAACCGCAGCACCCGCTGCGGGGACGGACCGGCCGACGCCGACGCGCCGCACAGGTCGAAGAACGTCACGCCGTCGACACCCTCGGTGGTGAACACGTACTCCCACTGCGGGTCCTCGGCGTCGGCGATGATCAGGTGGTGCGGGGTCGGCGTCTCCGCCGACGAGCTGGGATGGCGCGGCATGAACGACCCACGGCCGGAGAACAAGTCGCCGTGCTCGGCGGCGAACTCGCGCACCGACCCGTACACCATCCGGGCGTTGCCGGCGGCGTCTTGGCGTCGCGAGTCACCGAAATGCGGCAACCATTTCACCCAATCCCACTGCGCGGCATCGGAGCTGACCACGATCATGCGCAGGTGGTCGGGTCCGTGCGAGAAGGCCAGCTGGCAGATGATCGCCCGCATCAAACCCAGCACCTGCTCGCGGTCACCGACCAGCGAGTACCAGGGTTCGACCAGCAGCGACACCATCTTGGGCAGGTTGTAGATGACGCTTTGGTAGCGCCCGAACTCCTGCAGCGCCTTCCCGGTCACCGGCTCCAGCTCGATGTCGGTGGGCATGTTCTGCGGCTCACCCCAGGTGACCTCGGGGCGGGTCATCCCCACCCCGACGCGCACCGCGCCGAAGTTGAGGTCCTTGCCGTCGGGTTTGCGCTCCCACATCCGCGGCGACCCGATCGCGGCGGTCAACGTCGACGGGGCCGGGTGGAACCAGCGGTAGTTGGCGTCCATGGAATCCGCCGACTCCGCGGCGGTCTCCCGCAGCCGGTCCAGCATCAGCATGAACTGGGCCCGCATGGCGTCCAGCTTGGGCCGGCTCAGCTGCTGGGCGCCGCCGCCGAAGCGGCCGCCGAACATCATCATCGCGACGCCACCGATCATGAAGATCGGGAAGATCGAGCCGGCGCCGAGGAACATCCGCGACCCGCTGGAGGCGGTCATCGCGACCATGCCGACGATCAGGCCGACCACCAGCACCCCGACCACCACCAGCCACCAGGGCTTGCCCTCCGGCGGCGGGACACTCAACGGTGTCGGCAACACAATGTTTTCCGGCTTGACCGCCGGCGGCCGCTCCGGCGTCGGCCTCGCAAAACCGCGTTTCACTTCGGCACCACCAATTCTCCTGGCTTCATGTCTGTTGGCAGGGTGTCGTGACGCACCAGCGCGTCGGCGCGCGACAGCGCCGGCCCCGGCGCCAAGAGCCGCAGCGCCACCCACGGCGCGGGGCTGGGCTGCATGGTCAGCCCCAGCGCGGTCCGCGCCTCACGCGTGTCTTCGACCCCGAACCGCACCCCGGAATCCGACAGCCACCACAACGATTCGGTGGTCGCCGCACCCGGGTCGTTGCCGGTGGAGGTGACGAAGTTCGCGAAGCCGGGGCCGAAGTACACCCGGTCGGCTTCGCGGCCGGTGTCGTCGGCCTTGACCAGCGACACCACCCGGTCGGCCTCGTTTTGCGGCACCGGAATCGTCGGCCCGGACACCACCTGCACGCGGGCCCGGCCCTCCCCGGCGGCGCGCTCCCACCACCAGCAGGTGGCCGGGTTCTCCCGCTTGTCGATCACACTCAGCGGCCCCTCCGGGTACGCCGACAGGTCCATCGCCTTATCGGCCGGGACCACCGGCAGTTTCGCCAGCACCGGCGGGGCCACCACCATCGGCTTGCCGCCGCCGGTGGCGCCGGCGTTCTGCAGGATCTGGGCCACCACCGCGGTCACGGTTTGCACCCCGTCCGCGAGCACCACCGAATACTGTTGTGGCCCACTGATTTGCGGGGTGACGAAGACGGTGCCCACCGGCCCGGGGGCGTCGGCGAAGTGCGCGGGGGCGCCGGCGTCCGGCACCGTCGGCACCGCCAGTTCCGCGCCGACCGGCAGGGCGTCGAACACGCCCGGCTCATCGGCGGCGCCTGGCTGACTTGCTCGGGCGCCAGCCCCAGCGGCAGCAGCACCGACAGGTCGCCG
>PPEA01000187.1 GCA_002967005.1 Mycobacterium talmoniae | reverse complement strand
CGCACCCAGCACGCCGTCGTCGGCGAGGTCTACGACCCCGGGCCCGCACCGGGTGCGGCGCGGGGACGCATCGCCGGCATCGCCAATCACTGGACGCACCGCGACGACGGCGACAGCGACCTGATCTGGTATCTGCGCTACCGGGACGACTACCAGTTAACCGACGCGGGCTGGCTAATCCAGCGGCGGCGTGACGATCGACGCGATCGAGACCCGGCCGGCCCGACGGGTGCGCGGCGAATAGCACCGGAATGTGACCAATTTCAATCCGGGCGGCGCGGCCCCGGGTCGCCGGACGGGCCACGGCGGCCCGCCCCGCCGACACGCACGCCCGGCGCCCGAGCAAACATTCGCAGTTGCGGAATTTTTTGCGTAATTCAGGCGCAAATGCGACTTTTGCGCTGGTATGTTGAGGGCGACCGTCCACCGGCACCCCGCTCTGCGTCGCGTTCACAGCTAATCTGCAGGCGGCCTCGTGTAGCTTACTGAGCGTCTGGTGAGCGACGAAGGGAGACGTGTGTTGAGCAGCGAAGATCACGATCCTGTCGGGCAGGCGGGACCCTCGGTCGTCGAGCCGGAATCGGATGAGCTCGGTGAGCTGGAAGCCGTCGAGCTGGAGCTGGAGGGCTACCGCACCGAGATCCACCACGCCCACGACCAGATCGACGTCGAGGCCTACGGCGGCGGATTCGACCTGACCCGGCGGGCCACCGCGCCCAAGCTGCGGGTCGGCAAGGACAAATGGTTCAACCTGCTGTGGCTGCTGCCGATCGGTTTTGTCGGGCTGATCGTGGCGGTGGCGATCGGCAAGGGCCTGTACAACAATCCGTCCGTCCACGCGTTCGTCGAGCGCTACCCCGGCTCCGACGCCACCAACGTGCCGCCCGGTCTGCCGGCCTGGGCCGGCTGGACCCACTTTTTCAACCTGTTCCTGATGATGTTCATCATCCGCTCGGGCATCCAGATCCTCTGCGACCATCCCCGGCTGTACTTCAGCCGCAATTCCACCCCCGGCAAGGACGAATGGCTGCGGGTGGGTCCGCCGGTGCCCGAAGGGTATTGGACCGCCAACGACGACACCGTCGCGCTGCCGCCGCAGCTGGGGCTGCCCGGTTTCCGGCACTCCATCGGCCTGGCCCGCTGGTGGCACCTGGGCGCCGACGTGTTGTGGCTGCTCAACGGCGCCGTCTTCTATGTGCTGCTGTTCGCCACCGGCCAGTGGCGGCACGTGGTGCCGACCAGCTGGGACGTGTTCCCCAACGCCGCGTCGACGGCCATCCAGTACCTGTCGCTGCACTGGCCGGATGACAACGGCTGGTACGCCTACAACGGGCTGCAGATCATCGCCTACTTCACCACCGTGTTCATCGCCGCGCCGGCGGCGCTGATCACCGCGCTGGGCATGTCGCCGGCGCTGTCGATGCGCTTCACCGTGATCAGCAAGCGGTTGAACCTGCAGCACGCCCGCTCCCTGCACTTTTTGGTGCTGGTGTATTTCCTCTTCTTCATCCTGGTGCACGTCACGCTGGTGTTCGCCACCGACGCGTTGCGCAACCTCAACCACATGTTCGCCTCCCGCGACGACGACAGCTGGCTCGGGTTGGGTGTCTTCGCCGCGGCCATGGTGGTGGTGGCGATCGCCTGGGTGTGGGCCACCCCGTTCACGATTAAGCACCCCCGGGTGGTGCAGCGGGTCGGCTACGCGTTGATCGGGCCTTTCCAGCGGATGCTGGAGGCCGCCAACCCCAAGCCGGGCGCGTTCACCGAGAAGGACATCTCGCCGTATTTCTGGCACAACGGCCGGTTGCCGGAGACGGTGGAGTACAAGCAGTTGGAGAAGGACGACTTCAAGGACTGGCGGCTGAAGGTCTACGGCCTGGTCGAGAACCCCACCGACTTCTCCCTCGACGACCTCAAGGCGCTGCCCTACCACGAGCAGATCACCCAGCACATGTGCATCCAGGCCTGGTCGGGTGTCGCCAAGTGGGGCGGGGTGTCCATGCAGTCGATCATGGATGTGGTCAAGCCGCTGCCCCAGGCCAAATGGGTGGCGTTCTACTCGATGGGTTTCGGTGCCACCGGCGGGATCTACTACAACGTGCACCCCATCAAGCAGATGAGCCACCACCTGACCATGCTGGCCTACAGCATGAACGACGAGCCGCTCAGTTACGGTCACGGCAAACCGCTGCGGCTGCGCAACGAACTGCAGCACGGCTTCAAACAGGTCAAGTGGCTCAAGGGGATCGAGTTCCTGGAGAGCTACGAGGAGCTAGGCAGCGGGTACGGCGGCTACAGCGAAGACCACAAGTACTTCGGGCGCCACCAAACCATCTGACAAGGGCCCGGCGGAGCTCGCCGGGCGCGGTGCAGACGCCGACTAGGCCGTACCGGCTGGGATTAGTCGCCGGTCGGCGCTGCGGCTTTGGCGGCGCGGATGATGGCGCCGTGCATACCGTCGGCAACTTGGTGGGTGAACGTAACCGAGGCGTCGGCGAATCCGGCTTGCGCGAGACCGTCGAGGTATTCCGTTGTGGAGAGCGCCCCGGCGATGCAGCCGACGTGGGAGCCGCGTTCGGCGCGCTCGGCGGCGCTGAGGTGGTCTTCGGCGACGACGTCGGAGATCCCGATCCGCCCGCCGGGGACCAGGACCCGGAACATCTCGGCCAGTACGGCGGGCTTGTCGACCGATAGGTCGATCACGCAGTTGGAGATCACCACGTCGACGGTGGCGTCCGCCAGTGGGATGTCTTCGATGGTGCCCTTGCGGAACTCCACGTTGGTAACCCCGGCCTTGGCCTTGTTGGCTTCGGCAAGGGCGAGCATCTCGTCGGTCATGTCGACGCCGTAGGCGAATCCGTCCGGACCGACACGGCGCGCCGAGAGCAGCACGTCGATCCCGCCCCCGGAGCCCAAGTCAAGTACACGTTCACCCGGGTGGAGCTCAGCCACCGCGGTCGGGTTGCCGCAACCTAAGCTCGCTGCAAGGGCTTCCGCGGGCAGCTCGGAGTGCTCGCCAGCGCCGTAGAGCCCCGCGCCGAAGACGGTGCCGACGTCCACCGAATCGCTAGACCCACAACAACTCGCCGCGGCGAGCACATCGCTATTGGTGACGCCACTGCTGATCGCGGTGGCGGCATCTGCGTAGCGGGCGCGCACCTCATCACGCAATTCGGCAGCTGAGTTATCCGTCATCCCCGGTTCCTTCCATCGACAGCCGTCTATGGGACCGTAGCGTGCACGACGCATCGATGGTTGTCAATGCGTGTGTGGCATACTCGGAATCGTGCCCGTCGCCCCGGCGTCCTCAACGCGACCTCATAGCGCCCAGCAGGTCGCCGATCTTGAAGCGTGCTGTCGTCCGATCACCGACGTGGTGCTGGATGCGGCGGCCGCCGAACGGTTGGCTGGGGTGCTCAAGGCGTTGGGCGAGCCGACCCGGCTGCGCCTGGTGTCGCTGGTCGCCGGCTATCAGGATGGCGAGGCGTGCGTGTGCGAGCTGACCGCACCGGTGGGGCTCTCCCAGCCGACGGTGTCACACCATCTCAAAATCCTGGTCGAGGCCGGTCTGCTGGAACGATCCCAGCGTGGCAAGTGGGCCTACTACCGGTTGGTGCCCGCGACGCTGGACGCGTTAGCCGGGGTGTTCGCCCGCGCCGGCGGCCACTGAGCTGGGGAGCATTTCCTACCGACCCACCTCACCACCGGGATCGCTGACCGTCGCCGGCCCCGGCCGTTTTTTCCCTCGCCGGTTCGGGTAGTCCCTCGTTTGTGCGCATCTGCCCGGGCGGGCAGCTGGCTGATTGCAGAGGAGACGCTCATGGGCGACACCGCGAACGACCCCGTCGATCACTACCGCACCACCCGTCCGCGCGCCGGCGAGGCGATGAAGGACACCGTGCGGATGCCGGGGTTGATCCTGATCGGGGTGGGTATCGCGGCCGTCATGGTGTGCCTGGGCACGTTCGCCGCCGGCCAGGCCGGCTGGGGCGTGGCGGCGGCCATCGTCGCGCTGCTGGCGATCGGAGCCGGGCTGGCCTGGATCGGCGCCGAACGCCGTCGGGTG
>PPEA01000186.1 GCA_002967005.1 Mycobacterium talmoniae | reverse complement strand
CGACGGCCCGGTGGCCCGCACGGCGCTCGGCCGCCTAGCGTCCGCGATGTTCGCCCACCGTTGCTTGACCCGCCGGGTGGGTCGCGAGCAGACACAGATTCGCACCGATTCGGTGCCCGAACGTGCGAATCTGTGTCTGCTCGCGACCGGCCGCTCGGCGAACGCGAGCGTAGGCTCGGTGGATCGGGACCAACCAGGCCTATGAGGGGGTCCGCCGTGTCTGACAAGTCGCCCCGGCACATCACGTCGAAAAAGCCCGGCAAGTCGCTGAAGGAAAAGCGCGCCGCCAAGCGCGCCAAGGCGGAGCATCCCTCAGCGGTGGAAGCCTCGCTGCACCCGAAAAAGCGTTGAGGTGTCCTAGCTTTCACACACCGGCCGGGTTGGCGGGCCCGCCGCCCGCCTGGCGATGCGTAATCACGGGCCCTCGTCGGGTGGCCGCGAGCAGTCCCCCGCAAGCGGGAGGTACCCCCAGCAAAATCGCACGATTCGGGCCTCGAACGTGCGATTTTGCGTCTGCTCGCGGTGGGTCGGTAGGCTGAGCGGCAACGTTGGCGTCACCGATGGCGCCAATACGTCGTGGAACGCTTAGTCACCCGTCCGGCCCCAACCGCGGACCGGTGCGCTGCATCCGCACAAGCTCTTCTCGCGGCGATCGATTTTGCCCACCGGCAATCTCGCCACCTTGTGCCCTCATCCGCCAGACGCCGTCGTCGCGGCGATGCGGGCAACCGATGCCGGAAAGGCATGCCCCACATGACCACAACTTCATCCTTCGCTGACCTCGGCGTGCCCGGGCCGCTGGTGCGGGTGCTCGCCGAGCGCGGCATCACCAGCCCGTTTCCCATCCAGGTCGCGACCCTGCCGGACAGTCTCGCGGGCCGCGACGTGCTGGGCCGCGGCAAGACCGGCAGCGGCAAGACGCTGGCGTTTTCGCTGCCGCTGGTGACCCGGCTCGCCGACACCACACGCCGGCCCAGCCGACCGACGGGCCTGGTGTTGGCACCCACCCGGGAGCTGGCCACCCAGATCACCGCGACCCTGGAGCCGCTGGCGCGCTCCCGCGGGTTGACGGTCACCACGATCTTCGGCGGGGTGTCGGAGACCCGGCAGGTGGCCGCGCTCAAGGCGGGCATCGACCTGGTGGTGGCCTGCCCCGGGCGTCTCGAGGACCTGATGAAACAACGCCTGATCAGCCTGGACGCGGTGCAGATCGCGGTGCTCGACGAAGCCGACCACATGGCCGATCTCGGGTTTCTGCCCGGGGTGACCCGCATCCTGGCGGCGACCCCGGCCGGGGGTCAGCGGCTGCTGTTCTCGGCGACCCTGGACAACGGGGTGGACAAACTGGTGCGGCGGTTCCTGCACAACCCGGTGTTGCACTCGGTCGACGAGGTCGACGCGCCGCCGCCGGCGATGACCCACCACGTGTTCCACGTCGCGGACGCGCAGCACAAAAAGGACCTGGTGCACCGGCTGGCGTCGGGCAGCGGTCGCCGAATCCTGTTCCTGCGCACCAAACATCAGGCCCGCAAGCTGGCCCGGCAACTGACCGAATCCGGGGTGCCGTCGGTGGATCTGCACGGCAACCTGTCGCAGCCGGCCCGCGAGCGCAACCTCGCCGCGTTCACCACCGGCCAGGCCCGGGTGCTGGTCGCCACCGACATCGCCGCGCGCGGGGTACACGTCGACGAGGTCGAGCTGGTGGTGCACGTGGACCCGCCGGCCGAGCACAAGGCCTACCTGCACCGCACCGGCCGCACCGCCCGGG
>PPEA01000185.1 GCA_002967005.1 Mycobacterium talmoniae | reverse complement strand
CGGCCGCCAACTCGCGCTGCAACGCCACCAGCCGGGTCCGCACCGCCGGCACCGCCGACACCGCCGACACCGCCCCGGTGACCGTGTCGCCGCGGATCTCCGCCGAAACGTCTTCTCCGGCAAGGTAGGCGCGGTCTTCGTCGGGATCGTCGCCGACGGACAGCTGCACCTTCTGGGCCAGCTCGGCGACGGCGGCGGCGTCGGCCGCGTCGATCCCGGCGCGCAGCACCGCCAACGTCACGATCCGGTACATCGCCCCGGTGTCCAGGTAGCGCGCACCCAGCGCGCGCGCCAAACCCCGTGACACCGAAGACTTTCCGGTCCCCGCGGGACCGTCGACGGCGACGGCCAAACTAGTCACAGACCCACCGCCTTGTAGAGTTCCCCGATTTCTTTGCGGTTCAACACCCGGATGCTGCCGGGCCGCTGCTCCCCCAGCGACACCGCACCGATGTCGGTGCGCACCAGCTCCTGCACCGGATATCCGACCGCGGCCAGCAGCCGACGCACGATGCGTTTGCGGCCCTCGTGCAGGGTCACCCGCACCAGCGTCCTGCCAGGAACGGCGTCGACCACCGCGAAGTCGTCGACCCGCACCGGACCGTCGTCGAGGTCGATACCGGCCCGCAGCTTCTTGCCCAGCCCCCGCGGCACCGTCCCCGGCACCGTGGCCACATACGTCTTGGAAACCTGGTAGGACGGGTGCATCAGCCGGTGCGCCAGCTCGCCGTCATTGGTCAACAGCATCAGGCCTTCGGTGTCGGCGTCCAACCGCCCGACATGAAACAGCTTGGCGTTTCCGCGAACCCGATGCTCGACCAGGTCACCGATGCACGGGCGCCCCCGATCATCCGACATCGTCGAATGCATCCCGCGCGGCTTGTTCAGCGCCAGATACACCTGCGAGTCGTCCACGCTCACCCGCGCGCCGTCCACCCGGATCACCGACACGCTCGGGTCGACCCGGGTGCCCAACTCGGTCACCAGCTGCCCGTCCACCTCGACGCGCCCGTCGATGATCATCTTCTCGGCCACCCGTCGCGAAGCAACCCCGGCCTGGGACAACACTTTTTGCAGGCGCACACCCTCGGAGTCGGCCATCAGTCGTGGTCCACGTCGAAGGTGAGCGGTTGATCCGGAGCCGGCCCACCACCGAGTTTCATGAAACGTGGCTCGGAATCCAGTGATTCGCTGAGGTCGTCGATCACGTCGACGTCGGGCAGCAACGGCGCGATATCGGGCAGCTCCTCCAGCGACGACAACCCCAGCCGCTCCAAAAACAGCTCGGTGGTGGCGAACGTCACCGCCCCGGTGTCGGGGTCGTTGCCGGCCTCGGTGATCAGCCCGCGGGCCAGCAGGGTGCGCATCACCGCATCGACGTTCACCCCGCGCACCGCGCTGACCCGGGCCCGGGTCACCGGCTGGCGGTAGGCCACCACCGCCAGCGTCTCCAGGGCGGCGCGGGTCAGCTTCGAACGCGAACCGTCCAGCAGCAGCCGCTCCACATACGGCGCGAACCGGGCGCGGGTGTACAGCCGCCAGCCGCCGCCGGCCTCCCGCAGGTCGATGCCGCTGCCGCGTTCGGCGAGTTCCTCGGCCATCAACCGCAGCTTCGCCACGATCCGGTACACCGGCTGCTCGGTGGCCATGGCCAGCGCGTCGACCGTCACCGGGGTGTCCACCACCAGCAGCAAGGCCTCCAGCACCGCCCCCAGCTCGGCGTCTTCCAGCTCGGGCGCGGTGGCGACGTCGATGCCCAGATCGGCGTCAAGGTTGTCGTCGGGGCTGGTCATGAGTGGTCTTTCACTAGGTCTTCGTTGGTCGGACGTTCTCCGGTCCACGAAACCTGGAGCACACCAAGTGGTTCTGGTTGATCGAATGCTACCGCCCGCGCCCGATACAGTTCGAGCAGCGCCAGGAAGCGCCCGACGATCTCGATCGGCGCACCGCAGTCGGCCACCAGGTCGGCGAACGACGCCCACTGGCCCTGGCCGCGGGCCTCCAGCAGCGTCAACAGGTGTCCGGCCTGCTCGGGCACGGACACCATCAGCTCGTGCAGATGCTCGGTGGCCACGGTCGGCACCGGCCGTGGGGTGAACGCGGCCGCCGCGATCTGGGCGAACCGCTCGGCGTCGACGCCCAGCATCACCTCGGGCAGCAGGTCGGCGAACCGCTTCTCGAGCGCCACCGCCCGCGGATAGCTGCGCAGCGCCGCCGCCTCCAGCTCCGCGAACATCTGCGCGACGTGTTTGAAGGCCCGGTACTGCAGCAGCCGGGCGAACAGCAGGTCACGGACCTCCAGCAGCGCCAGATCCTCTTCGTCGTCGACCTGCCCGGCCGGCAGCAGCCGGGCCGCCTTGAGGTCGAGCAGGGTGGCGGCGATCACCAGGAACGCCGTCGTCTCCTCCAACCCCAAGGTGGGGCCGATCTCCCGGGTGTAGGCGATGAAGTCGTCGGTGACCTGGTGCAGCGCCACCTCGGTGACGTCGAGGCGGTGCGCGAAGATCAGCTGCAGCAGCAGGTCGAACGGCCCCTCGAAATTGGTCAGTCTGACCTGGAAGCCGCCCTGCGTGGATGTGTCGGGACTGCTCACGCGCCGAATCGGTCGATGACCTCGCGCGCCAGCGCGCGGTAGGCCTCGGCACCGCCTGATTTGGGCGCCCACGTGGTGATGGGCTCCCCGGCGACGCTGGTTTCCGGGAAACGCACGGTGCGGGTGATCACCGTGTCGAACACCAGGTCACCGAAGCGTTCCACCACCCGGGCCATGACCTCGCGGGAGTTCACCGTGCGCGGGTCATAGCGGGTGACCAGGATGCCGCTGATGGTCAGCTTGGGGTTGAGCCGGTCGCGCACCTTCTCGACGGTGTCGGTGAGCAGCGCCAACCCGCGCAGGCTGAAGTACTCGCATTCGGTGGGGATGATGACGCCGTCGGCGCAGGCCAGCCCGTTGACGGTGAGCAGTCCCAGCGACGGCTGGCAGTCGATCAGCACGTAGTCGTAGCGGTCCAGCACCGGGTGCAGCGCGCGGTGCAGGGATTGTTCCCGACCCACCTCGTTGACCAGCTGAATCTCGGCGGCGGACAGGTCGATGTTGGACGGCACCAGGTCCATGTGCCGGACCCGGGTGTGCATCAGCACGTCGTCGATGGAGACCCGCGGCTCCACCAGCAGGTTGTGGATGGTGTGGTCCAGCTCGTAGTGCGGCACGCCCAGGCCGGCCGACAACGCGCCCTGCGGATCCAGGTCCACCAGCAGCACCCGGCGGCCGTACTCGGCCAGCGCGGCACCCAGGTTGATCGTCGAGGTGGTCTTGCCGACCCCGCCCTTCTGGTTGCACATGGCGATGACCTGGGCCGGACCGTGGGAAGTGCGCGGGGCCGGCTCCGGGGTGTGCCGCGGCGGCCGACCGGTCAGACCGATCTCGGGGCCGGTGTCGCCGCTGCCCGCCGGCGCCGCTCCTGGATCCCGGCTGACGCCGGCATCGTCGTCGTCGGCCCGGTCGGTCATACCCGACCGTCCCAGGCCAGACCACGTGCGGACAAGGCGAACATCCGGGCAAGTCTAACCGCGCAGACAGGTCGACAGTGGCAGACCCGCGGGCAAGGTGGCCGACCGATCCGAGTCGGTGCTGCCTACGCTGTCCATCATGACGCTCAAACGGCGGTTGCCCTTCCTGCGGTGGTCGGTGCTGCGGATGGCCGGCTCCGGGACCCGCAACATCGTCACCACCGGACAGATCGGCGACGGACGCGAAGCCGCGGCCGTCGCGTACGTGCTGGCCAACGCGCGCGCTGGCGACATCGACGACGTCTTGGCCACCATCGACAAGTTCGCCTACGAGGAGTCGATGCTGATCAACGTCGGCGACGAGAAGGGCGCCCTGCTCGATGCCGCGGTCCGCCGCGCCGACCCCAGCTGGCGCTGGAACTGGGCACCTACTGCGGATACGGGGCGCTGCGGATCGCCCGCGCCGCCCCGGCCGCCAAGGTGTACTCCGTCGAGCTGGCCGAGGCCAACGCCGTCAACGCCCGGCAGATCTGGGCGCACGCGGGCGTGGCCGACCGGGTGACGTGTGTGGTCGGCACCATCGGCGACGGCGGGCGCACCCTGGATGCGCTGGCGGCCGAGCATGGTTTTACCGCCGGCGCATTGGACTTCCTGTTCCTCGACCACGACAAGGACGCCTACCTGCCCGACCTGCACAGCATCGTCGACCGCGGCTGGCTGCATGCCGGCGCGATCGTGGTCGCCGACAACGTCAAGGTGCCCGGCGCCCCGAAGTACCGCGCCTACATGCGCGACCAGCAGGGCACCCGGTGGAACACCGTCGAACACAAGGCGCATCTCGAATACCAGACCCTGCTGCACGATCTGGTGCTGGAGTCGGAGTATCTGGGCTAGGTAGCGCTGTATCGCTGCGCGAGCGTGCGCAAAATGACGGCTCCGCCGCGCTGAAACTGGCATTTTGCGCACCCTGGCGAGCGGGGGCCTATCGCGCGGTTAGCCCGTCGAGGTCCAGGCGCAGCGGGACCGGAGCACTCGTCGTGAAGCTGCCGGTGACGGCGGGTGATTCCTGGTAACCGATCGTGCCGGCGAGGCGCAGTGCGGTCAGTGTCACCGGCGGGCCGAGGTCGACGATCCAGTAGTGCTCGATGCCGGCCTCGGCGTATTCGGATCGCTTGGTGACGGTGTCGGTCCGTCGCGAACCCGGTGAGATGACCTCGATCGCCACCAGCACTTCCGGGCCGTGCAGACGTCGTGGTGAGCCCTCGGTTCGAGTGATCACGACGTCGGGGAGAGCGTCCCAATCCTCAAGGGATAGCAGCCTGGGCAACTGGGCGCTAGTCATGCCGTCCGCCTCCTCCCGACGTGCTCTGGATCGAGCGTAGCCGCGGGTGAGCACCGGCGCGATCCACGCCAATGCGAGGAGGGGCGCCCGCGACTTACGCTGCGCTGGGCCCGATCTTGGGCGGCGTGGCTTCCGGATGGCGGTGTGGCCACGGCAGCAGCATGGGCACTCGGCGCTTATAGTCGCGGTACTGATCGCCCAGCGCCGCGATCAGGTCGTGTTCTTCGAACTGCAGCGCTAGCAGGATGTAGCTGGTGGTCGCGGTCGCGAACAGCAGATGCCCGGCCGTCATGGTCGGGGTCGCCCAAAACGCGACGATGAAGCCCAGCATGAGCGGGTGCCGCACCACCCGATACAACAGCGAGGTACGAAATCCGAGGTCGGTGTAGGGCTCACCGCGCCAGGCCAGATACACCTGCCGCAACCCGAACAGGTCGAAGTGGTTGATCATGAACGTGCCGGCGAACACCGTCGCCCAGCCCAGCCAAAACAGGGCGTGTAGGCCGACCCGGGCCGCGGGTGAGGTCACGTCCCACACCAGCGCCGGCAAGGTCCGCCACTGCCAATACAGCAGAAACAGCGCCAGGCTCGACATCAGGACATAGGTGCTGCGCTCGACGGCGGGTGGGACGAAGCGCGTCCACCACCGTTTGAATGCCGGGCGGGCCATCACGCTGTGCTGGACGGCGAACAGGCCGAGCAGCGCCACGTCGACGGCCACCGCTTGCCCGGCCGGCGCGGCCACACCGGAGTCGACGCTGCGCGGCACCGCGATACCGCCGACGAAGCCGATCGCATACAGGAAGGCGGCAAGGAAGATGACGTAGCTCATCGCGCCGTAACCGAGGGTCAGCAACCGCGTCGTCGGCATCGCGCACCTCCGGTTCGTCCGCAGCCCGGCAGTCGAGGCCGGATGTGCTTGAGAATCCCGTCGGCCGGGTGCAATTGCCTAGAGTAAGCCGCTACTCGACTTTTCGGCGCCGACCGGGGCGGCGCGAGCGTGCGTAGACCCGGGAATTTCCTCGGCGTGTCGGCCGGGGACACGCACGCTCGCGGAGATCCCGCGGAGATCAGTGCGCCCGCGGGTGGGCTTCGGCCCACACTTCCCGCAGCGCGTGCACGGTGACCAGCGTGTAGATCTGGGTGGTGGTCACCGAGGCGTGGCCGAGCAGTTCCTGCACGACGCGCACGTCGGCGCCGCCGTCGAGCAGGTGGGTGGCAAACGAGTGCCGCAGCGTGTGCGGGGACACCGCGGCGGTGATGCCGGCCCGCGCGGCGGCCTTCTCCAGCACC
>PPEA01000184.1 GCA_002967005.1 Mycobacterium talmoniae | reverse complement strand
TTGGTCGCCACCGCGCGCGCCGGCGACACCGCCGACAGCGCCGACAGCCCGGCGTCGGGGTCGCCCTGGCGCAGCGCCACCAAAAAGTCGCTGACGTCGGTTTCGCTGACCTGGGCCAGATCGTCGATGCCGCGCACGGCCAGGTGCTCGGCGTAGCGACGCAGGTCGCGGCGATAGGAGCTCAAGGTGTTGGCGGCCACGCCGCGCTCGATGGTCAGGTGGTCCAGATAGCCCTGCAGCTGCGACTGCAGGGGCGGCGAGGCCACCGTGGTCACGGCCCGGCCTGCCGCGCGGCGAACGACGTCGGCTTGTCAATCCAGGGCGCGTCCACCGGCCGCGGCTGCGCCACCCCCTGGCTGACCGCGTGCGCGGCCAAAATTCCGGACACCGCAATGGAGTTGACGACTTCGCCGCGGAACACGTCGCGGACGGCCTCGTCGAGCGGATACCACTTCAGGGTGAGGTCGGCTTCTTCGTGGTGGGCCTCGGGGCGGTCCACCTCATAAAGTCCGGTGGCCAAATACACCCGCACCGACTCGTCGCTGAACCCGGGCGTCGAGTCCAGGTCGACCAGCGTCTGCCAGGTGCGCGCCGCCAGACCGGCCTCTTCCTGCAGTTCCCGGGCGGCGGTGAGATGCGGTGCCTCGCCGTGCATGTCGAGCAGCCCGGCGGGCAGCTCCCACAGTCGCCGCCCCAACGGATGCCGGTACTGGTAGATCAGCGGGATGTTGTGGTCGTCGTCGAGCGCGACCACCGCCACCGCACCGAAGTGTTCGACGACTTCGCGGGTGACGACGGTGTCGCCCGGCATCCGCACCTGGTCGGCGCGCAGCGCGAAAATCTTTCCCTGGTGCAGGATCTGCGACGAGACGGTCTCGAAGACGTGCTCAGCCACGGGCGGCTGGCTCTTGCAGAGGCGCCGCGACGCCGCCGTGGTGCTCGTTGCCGTTGGGGTGCTGTTCGGGGATCTCCACCGGCAGCCGTTCGGCCGCCTTGTAGTCGATGGCGGCCCCGACGAACGCGGCGAACAGCGGATGCGGGCGGGTGGGGCGACTCTTCAGCTCCGGGTGCGCCTGGGTGCCGACGATGAACGGGTGAACCGACGGGGGGTATTCGACGAACTCCACCAGATGCCCGTCCGGCGAGGTGCCGGAAAACCGCAGACCGCTCGCCGCGATCCGGTCCCGGTAGGCGTTGTTGACCTCGTAGCGGTGCCGGTGCCGTTCGGAGACCTCGGTCGCCTCGTAGGCCTGGGCGACCAGCGAATCCTCCTGCAGCACCGCCGGGTAGGCACCCAACCGCATGGTGCCGCCGAGGTCGGCTTCCCCGGCCACCACGTCTTCCTGGTCGGCCATGGTGGCGATCACCGGGTCGGGGGTGCCGGGCTCGAACTCCGCGGAGTTGGCTTCGGTGATCCCGACCGAGCGGGCGGCCTCGATCACGATGCACTGCAGGCCCAGGCACAGCCCCAGCACCGGCACGCCGTTGGCCCGCGCGAAGGAGATGGCGCCGATCTTGCCTTCGATGCCGCGGATCCCGAACCCGCCCGGGATCAGGACGCCGTGCACATCGCCCAACACCGCGGCCGCGCCGCTGGGCGTCTCGCAGTCATCGGAGGCCACCCAGCGGATCTCCACCTTGGCGTGGTGCTTGAATCCGCCGGCGCGCAGCGCCTCGGCCACCGACAGGTAGGCGTCGGACAGGTCAATGTATTTGCCCACCAGCGCGATCCGGACCGTTTCATGCGGTTCGTGGACCCGGCGCAGCAGGTCGTCCCACTCGGTCCAGTCGACGTCGCGGAACGGCAGGTTCAGCCGGCGCACCACGAACGCGTCGAGCTCTTCGCGGTGCAGCACCTTGGGGATGTCGTAGATCGACGGCGCGTCGGGGGTGGAGATCACCCCGTCGACGTCCACGTCGCACATCAGCGCGATCTTGTTCTTCAGCGGTTCGGGGACGTCGCGGTCGCAGCGCAGGATCAGCGCGTCGGGGGTGATACCGATGCTGCGCAGCGCGGCCACCGAGTGCTGGGTGGGTTTGGTTTTGAGCTCACCGGACGGCGCCAGGTAGGGCACCAGCGACACGTGCAGGAAGAACACGTTGTCCCGGCCGACGTCGTGGCGGACCTGCCGGGCGGCCTCCAGAAACGGCTGGGACTCGATATCGCCGACGGTGCCGCCGATTTCGGTGATGACGACGTCGGGGCGGCGGCCGTGGGCGTCCGGTTCGGCCATCGCCAGGATCCGGCTTTTGATCTCGTCGGTGATGTGCGGGATCACCTGCACCGTGTCGCCGAGGTACTCGCCGCGGCGTTCCTTGGCGATCACCGACGAATACACCTGGCCGGTAGTCACATTCGCCGAGCCGGAGAGGTCTCGGTCCAGGAACCGCTCGTAGTGGCCGACGTCGAGGTCGGTCTCGGCGCCGTCTTCGGTGACGAAGACCTCACCGTGCTGGAACGGGTTCATGGTGCCCGGGTCGACGTTGAGGTACGGGTCCAGCTTTTGCATGGTGACCTGCAACCCGCGGGCGGTCAGCAGCTGCCCCAGGCTGCTGGCGGTCAGTCCCTTGCCGAGTGAGGAGGCGACGCCCCCGCTGACGAAGAGGTGCTTGGTAGCGGTGTGTGGGTGCTTGCGCAATGCTGGCAACAGCGACCTCCGTGACGACGGCGCAGGTGTGGGGCCTGCCGACCCACGGAATCCCACCTTAACACCGACCCCGTCGGGCCGTTGTTGACACGCCCGCTACTGCGCGACGGTCAGCGCGGTGGCGCCGGCGCCGGTGCCGTATTGGCCGGTCCGGCCGCCGCTGATCAGCTCGCCCAGGCCCAGCACGGCGGTGATGCGGCCGGACTCCACGTCGACGTCGTCGACCGTGCTGACCGCCGACGACATG
>PPEA01000183.1 GCA_002967005.1 Mycobacterium talmoniae | reverse complement strand
GCTCAGCGACTTGGCCGGCACGCTGCGCCCACCCAGGTAGGCGCGGGAGGGGCGTCGGCGCTGACCGAGCGCAGCGCGATCACGCTGCGTCCTCGTCGCGGTCGGCGCCCGAGGCGTCCAGGATCTGCTCGACCCGGGCGGCCGCGCTCTCGCCGAGTTCGGTGGTGGAAAACCGGCCCTCCACCACCGCGCGACCGGCCCCGGACCGGACCCGGGTGGCGTCGGCGCGGGCCCCGCCGAGCAGGTGCAGCCCGGTCACCACCATCGTCTTGCCGGTGCCGGTCTCGCCGGTCAAAACGGTTAGGCCGCGGTCGAATTCGGCGGTCGCGACGTTGATGGCGCCCAGCGACTCGATCCGTATTTCGGTCAGCACCGTTACTGCCCGCGCCAACCCGTGACCGGCAGCCGGAACTTGCGCACCAAGCGGTCGGTGAACGGTGCGCTGTCCAGCCGGGCCCACTTGACCGGGGTGTCGCAGCGGGTCACCTCCAGCCGGCCGCCGGCCGGCACCAGCATGTCGCGGCGCCCGTCGCAGAACACCAGCGCGTCGTGACCGCTGGCCTCCACTTCGATCGCGATGGTCGAATCCGGGCTGGTCACCATCGGCCGGGCGAACAGGGCGTGCGCGTTGTTGGGGACGACCAGGATGGCGTCCAGGTCCGGCCACAGCACCGGGCCGCCCGCGGAGAACGCGTAGGCGGTGGATCCGGTGGGGGTCGACACCAGCACCCCGTCGCAGCCGAACGTCGACACCGGCCGGCCGTCGACCTCGACGACCACGCCGAGCACCCCGAGCCGCGGCCCCTTTTCCATGCTGGCTTCGTTGAGCGCCCAGCCGTGGTCGATGATCCGCCCGTCGGCGCGCACCACGACGTCCAGGGTCATGCGCTGTTCGACCCGGTAGTCGCGGGCGATGACGTGGTCGAGCACGGTGTCGATGGTCTCGGCTTCGGCCTCGGCCAAAAAACCGATCCGGCCCAGGTTGACCCCCAACACCGGGATGTCGGCGTTGCGGGCCAGTTCGGCGGCCCGCAGGAAGGTGCCGTCGCCGCCGAGCACCACCACCAGTTCGCAGCCCTGGGCGGCGTGCGCGTCGGCGTCGACGACCTCGATGTCGACGCCCAGCGCCCGCATATCGTCAGGCGCCAGGTGCAGCGGTCCGCGGTCGACGGCCTCGGCGGACAGCACGCGCAACGCGATACCGTTGTCGCCCAACACTTTTTCCACCCGGCGCGCGGTGTCGGTGGCTTCTTCGCGGCCGGTGTGGACGACCAGCAGGACGGTGCGTTCGGCGGTCATTGCGGCCCCTCCGCCACCGCGGTCGCGACGGCCCGCGCCAAGGCGTCCCCGGTCAGCGGCGACCCGGTGCGGGCGCGCAGCCACAGGAAGTATTCGACGTTGCCGGACGGCCCGGGCAGCGGGCTGGCGGTCACCCCCACGGTGTGCCAGCCCAGCTGTTCGGCGCGCTGCGCGACGCCCACCACCGCGGCCGTCCGCAATTGCGGGTCATCGACCACGCCGCCGGCGCCCACCTGTCCCCTTCCGACCTCAAACTGCGGCTTCACCATGGGAACGATATCGGCGTCCGGTGTCGCGCATCCGGTCAGCGCGGGCAACACGGTGGTCAGCGAGATGAACGACAGGTCGGCCACCACCACGTCGACGGGCCCGCCGATGGTGTCGGGCTGCAGGGCCCGCACATTGGTTCGTTCCAGCACGGCAACCCGCGGATCCGAGCGCAGCGACCAGGCCAGCTGCCCGTAGCCGACGTCGGCGGCGACGACCTCGGCGGCCCCCCGGTCCAGCAACACCTCGGTGAACCCGCCGGTCGATGCGCCGGCGTCCAGGCAGCGTCGGTCCTGCACGCTGATCGCGAAGGCGTCCACGCGGCCGAGCAGCCTTGTGCGCGCCGCGCGACACCCAGGTACGTTCGCCGTCGGCGGCGACGGTGAGGTGGGCGGTGACCGCGACGGCGGACGCCGGTTTGGCCCCGGGCAGGCCGTCGATGCACACCTTGCCGGCCCCGATCAGCTCGGCGGCCTGTTGGCGGGATCGGGCCAGTCCCCGCCGGACCAGCTCGGCATCGACGCGGGCACGCCGGGTCACGGTGCTCAGCCTTTCTCCACCGATTCCAGCGCGTGCACCAGCACGTCGTGCGCTTCGTTGAGGCGGCGGGCGATCTCATCGAGATCGGACTCGGTGTCCGCCGGCAGCTCGGCGAGCAGCGCATCGATCTGAGCGCGGATCTGGTCGGGTTCGGTCGTCATGGCGTTTCTAACGCTAGTCGATCTCGGTCAGCGACCAGCGGCGCAGGGGCGTCGCGCGCCGTGTCGTCGCTGGCCCGAACCGCTGGCCGGGCGCCGGTCGGGTGCA
>PPEA01000182.1 GCA_002967005.1 Mycobacterium talmoniae | reverse complement strand
GACCGCGGCGCGCAGCAGGACGGCGGCCGCGGTCCCGTCCGGGCCGCAGGCGACATTCGCGCAGACGTGGATGCCGTGGCTGCGGTAGGTGTACAGGCGACCCGGCGGACCGAACATCACCGCATTACGGCCGTTGGGGCCGCGGTAGGAATGCGCGGCCGCATCCGGCCAGGGCCCGTCGGGCACGCCGCCGTAGGCCTCGACCTCGACGATCGTGGCGGAGACGCCGCGCCCGCGCAGGGTGGCGCCCAGCACCCGGCGCGCGGCCGCGACCGGGTCGACCGCCAGCTGCTCCGCACTCACCGCACAGATTCTGCCGGGGCGTCGCCCGCCCTTGACAACCCGGCACCGGGGGCGCATATTCATCACATGATGAGTTCATCGAGTGATGAATTACTGCGGCGGGGGGTCGCCGAACCCGCGGTCGCCATCGAGCACCTGCGGGTGCTCCGCGGTAAACGCCCCGCGCTGCACGACTTCTCGGTGCAGGTGGCCCGCGGCACCATCACCGGTCTGCTCGGCCCGTCCGGTTGCGGCAAGACCACCCTGATGCGGTGCATCGTCGGCACCCAGATCGTCACCTCCGGGACGGTGACCGTGCTGGGAAAACCGGCCGGCACCGCCCCGCTGCGCCGCCGGGTGGGCTACATGCCGCAGGACCCGACCATCTACGACGATCTGCGCATCCTCGACAACGTCCGCTATTTCGCGTCGCTGTACGGGTTCGACACCGGCGCCGCCGACACCGCCATCGACCGGGTGGGCCTGACCGATCACGCCACCGCCTATTGCGCGAACCTGTCCGGGGGTCAGCGCACCCGGGTGTCGCTGGCGTGCGCGCTGGTGTGCCAACCCGACCTGCTGGTGCTCGACGAGCCCACGGTGGGCCTGGATCCGGTGTTGCGGGTGGATCTGTGGCGCCAGTTCGCCACCCTGGCCCGCGACGGCATCACCCTGCTGGTGTCCAGCCACGTGCTGGACGAGGCCGACCACTGCGATGACCTGTTGCTGATGCGTGACGGTCATCTGGTGGCCCACACCACCGGAACCCAACTACGAGAGGACACCGGATGTCCGTCACTGGAGGACGCGTTCCTGTCCATGATCACCCGCAGCACCGCGCCGCAAGCCGGGTAGGGCTGCGGGGATACACCGCGACCACCACCCGGATCCTGCGCCAGCTGGCCGCCGACCGGCGCAGCGTGGCGATGATCCTGTTGGTGCCGGTGCTGGTCATCACGTTGATGTACTTCATGTTCGAGAATGCCCCGCACCGCCCCGGCACCCCGTCGCCGTTCAACACCGCCTGCCTGATCCTGCTGGGCATCTTCCCGCTGTTCGTGATGTTCATCATCACGTCGATCACGATGCAGCGGGAACGGGCGTCGGGCACCCTCGAGCGCATCCTGACCACGCCGCTGCGCCGGTTCGACCTGCTGATCGCCTACGGAACCGCGTTCTCGATCGCGGCGGCGATACAGGCCACCCTGGCGTGCATCGTGGCGTTTTGGTTGCTCGGCTTCGACACCGCCGGCAGCCCGGTGTGGGTGTTTGTCATCGCGATCGTCAACGCGGTGCTCGGGGTGGGGCTGGGCTTGTTGTGTAGCGCCTTCGCCCGCACCGAGTTTCAGGCCGTGCAGTTCATCCCACTGATCATGGTGCCGCAGCTGCTGCTGGCCGGCATCATCGTGCCCCGCGCGCTGATGGCGACCTGGCTGCAGTGGATCAGCAACGTGCTGCCCGCCAGTTACGCGCTGGAGGCGCTGCAGCAGGTGGGGGCGCATCCGGAGCTGACTGGGATCGCGGTGCGCGACATCGTGGTCGTGCTGGGTTTCGCGATCGCCGCGCTGGGGCTGGCGGCGGCGACATTGCGCCGGCGGACCCCGTAACGATGGCTGCCGCTGCGCGTCGCAAGCGTCCCGGCCGGCCGCCGGCGCCTCCGACACCCGCGACCGGATCCTGACCGAGGCCCGCGAGTTGTTCGCCCGCAACGGGTTTGCCAACACTTCGATCCGGTCGGTGGCCACCGCCGCCGGGGTGGACTCGGCGCTGGTGCATCACTACTTCGGCACCAAACAGCAGCTGTTCGCCGCGGCGATCGAGATCCCGATCGATCCGATGCAGGTGATCGGGCCGCTGCGGGAGACCCCGGTCGACCGGCTGGGTTACACGCTGCCGTCGCTGCTAGTGCCGCTGTGGGATTCCGAGGCGGGGTTGGGTTTTATCGCCCGGTTGCGATCGATCCTGGCCGACGACGAGGTCGGCCTGATCCGCACGTTTCTGCAAGACGTGATCACCGCCGAGGTGGGGCCGCGCGTCGACGACCCGCCCGGAACCGGCCCGGTGCGAGTGCAATTCGTGGCGTCCCAATTGATGGGGGTGGTGGTGGTGCGCTACATCCTGAAACTGGAGCCGTTCGCCTCGCTGCCGGCCGAGCAGCTCGCGGCGACGATCGCGCCGAATCTGCAGCGCTATCTCACCGGGGATCCGCCGGAGCTGCCCGCGCCATGAGCCGGGCGTGCTCGTCGTCGTCCACGTCGCGGGCCTCGTCGACCAGCAGCACCGGGATGCCGTCGTCGATGCGGTAGGCGCGGTGCAGCCGCGGGTTGTACAGCAGGTCATCGATCAGCAGCAGCGGACCGCGGTCGGCGGGGCAGACCACGATGCTCAACAGGTCCGGCGGCAGCGTGTGCCGATCAGAGGGCATGCCGCAGCCTACCGCGGGGGCACCGGTGTCAGCCGTGCTGCACGGCGCCGTCGAACAGCTCGGTGCGCACCGCGGCGGTCAGCCGCTTGAACTGATTGGCCTCGGCGTCGAAGTACCAGGTCTGCCGTCCCGCTTTGGGGATGCCCGCGGCGCGCAACGCGGCGACCGCGGGACGGTAGACGGCGCTCAGCGCCAGCTCGGGCACCACGTGCACGATGTCGGGGCCCAGCCCGACGGGCATGCCGGCCACCGCCTCGATGAGGTCCGCGGCGGTGATCGTCGCGCCCGGGCGCAGGGTCACCGCCGACACCGCCACCTGCTGACCGTGCACCGAGACCGGGTAGGTCGCCACCAGATCGACACCGGTGATCAGGCCCAGGGCGTCGGTGATCGCCACCGGGTAGACGGTGCCGCGCGCGGTGTGGATCACCGAACCGCGCCCGCCCACCATCCAGTAGTCGCCGTCGGCGTCGCGCCGGAACAGGTATTCGGTGGAGATCCAGGTGTCGGCGGGGGCGAACACGCCGCGTTTGACCGACGCGCTCGGATCGATCGGGCCGCGGGGCTGCGCGAGCAGCACCCCGACCTGGTTGGTCTCGGCGACCTGCACGAACCCCTGCTCGGTTTCCAGAATCAGGTCGTGATCGGGGTCGTAGGCGGCCAGTTCGACGTGGCCGGCGCCGGGCAGCAGCCGGCCCTTGCTGCCGACCTTGGCGCCGGACACGTTGGCCAGCACCGCCTGCCCGTCGGTGGTGGCGAAGAATTCGACCACGTGGGCCGGCGCGAACGCCTCCACCACCCGCCGCCACAGCCCGGTGGGCATGCCCGAGCCGATGAACAATCGCACCGGGTGGTTGCCGTGCAACACGAACCCGGGGTCGTCGATCACGTCGCGCAGCATCGCCCAGGTGTAGGACACCACGGTGACGCCGTATTGGCGCACCTCGGCGACAAACCGGTCCGGCTGCAAACCCCGCGACAGCGCGATGCGGGCACCGCCGACCACGGCGCCGCCGAGGCTGACCAACAGCCCGGACTCGTGGTGCAGCGGGGTCAGGCAGTACACCGTGTCGCTGCGGCCCAGCGCGGCCGTCGAGGCGGTACCGAACGCCGACAACGCCCAGCGGTAGTTGGTGATCTGCTTGGCGACCAGCTCCCCGCCGGCGGTGCTGAACGCGACGAACGCCAGGTCCCGCGCCAGGCCCGGGTTGGGCCGGTACCAGCCGGGCAGTTCGACGGCGTCCGGGTCGATCTGCTCCATATCGATCACGTCGGCGTCGTCGGGCAGGTGCAGGTCCCGCGACTCCCCGCCGCCGAGAACCAGGACCTGGCACGGCAATTGGCGCGCCGCGTCGAGATTGGTGGGGTCGGTCAGGATCTCGGCCACTCCCCCGATCCGGGCCGCCTCGGCCAGGTCGCCGTCGGGCGGCATCAGCACGGCGACCGCGCCCAGCCGGGACAGGGCGGCGATGGCAACCAGGGCAGAAGGCCGGGTCTCCATCAGCACCCCGACGTGCACGCCCTGGCGCACCCCCACCTGGATCAGGCCGCGAACGACGTTGTTGATCCGGCGGTCGACGGCTTCGTAGGTGTGCACCCGGCCGTCGAACAGCAGGAATTCGCCGCTCGGGGCGTCGTTGGCCTGCTCACCGATGATGCGGCCCAACGAGATCCGGGTGTGGTCGTTGATCTGGCCCAGCCGGGCCAGCCGGGGCAGGGTGCGCACCGTCTCCAGCGCCAAGGTGCGCACCGACTTGTTCGCCGCCACCACGGCTTCGGCCGCCCCGCGGGCCAGCGCCAGCGCCACCTCGGAGGCCTCCCCGAGA
>PPEA01000181.1 GCA_002967005.1 Mycobacterium talmoniae | reverse complement strand
CGGCGGGGCCTTCGGCGAACCGCCCGCCCCACAGCGACCCCTCGTTGGTGCTCACCGCGCGCCCTCGCCGAGTGGGAATTTCACGACGCGGTATCGGCGTGTCGCGTCGCCAGATTCCGGCTCGCGCGGCGGGCAGGGGCTCACGAGCCCAGGTCCCGGCGGGCGGAGATCTTCGAGCTCAACCCGTGGATCTCGACGAAGCCGCGGGCGGCGGTCTGGTCGAAGGTGTCGCCCTCGTCGTAGGTGGCCAGGTTGAAGTCGTACAGCGACTGCGCGCTGCGGCGACCGTTCACCGCGATGTGCCCGCCGTGCAGCACCAGCCGCACCTCACCGGACACGTGCTGCTGGGTGTGCGCGACGAACGACTCCAGGGCCGACTTCAGCGGCGAATACCACAGCCCGTCGTACACCAGCTCGGCCCACTTCTGGTCGGTGTGGCGCTTGAACCGGCCCAGCTCGCGCTCCAGGGTGACGTGCTCGAGCTCGGTGTGCGCGGCGATCAGCACCATCGCGCCCGGCGCCTCGTAGATCTCGCGGCTCTTGATCCCCACCAGCCGGTCCTCCACCACGTCGAGCCGTCCCACGCCCTGTGCGCCGGCGCGCCGGTTGAGCTCGACGATCGCCTCCAGCACCGACACCGGCTTGCCGTCGATCGACACCGGAACCCCGCGCTCGAAGCCGATGATCACCTCGTCGGGCGTGTTCCAGTTGACCGTCGGGTCCTCGGTGTAGTCGTAGACGTCCTTGGTCGGCGCGTTCCACAGGTGCTCGAGGAACCCGGTCTCCACCGCACGGCCCCACACGTTCTGGTCGATCGAGAACGGCGAGCGTTTGGTGACGTTGATCGGGATGTCGTTCTCCTCGGCGAACGCGATCGCCTTCTCCCGTGTCCAGGCGTAGTCGCGGACCGGGGCCAGCACCTTGAGATCCGGTGCCAGCGAGGCGAATCCGACCTCGAAGCGAACCTGGTCGTTGCCCTTGCCGGTGCAGCCGTGCGCGACGGTGCCGCCGCCGTGCTCGCGGGCCGCGGCCACCAGGTGCTTGACGATCAGCGGCCGGCTGATCGCCGAGACCAGCGGATAGCGGTCCATGTAGAGCGCGTTGGACTGGATGGTGGGCAGGCAGTAGCCCTCGGCGAACTCGTCGCGGGCGTCGACAACGACGGCTTCGACGGCCCCGCAGTCCAGCGCCCGCTGGCGCACCACCTCCATGTCCTCGCCACCCTGGCCGAGGTCGATGGCGACGGCGACGACTTCGCGGCCGGTCTCCTTGCCGATCCAGCTGATCGCCACCGAGGTGTCCAGGCCACCGGAATACGCCAGGATGACGCGTTCGGACATCGACTTCTCCTTGCTTCGTGCTCTTATCTACTGCAGGTCGTTGAGGGCGGCCGCGAGCTCGGCGCCGGTCATCGGCTCGCGCGCTGCCACGAAGATGGTGTCATCCCCGGCGATGGTGCCGACGACGTACGGTAGCGCGGCCCGGTCGATGGCGCTGGCCAGGTAGTCCGCCGCACCGGGCGGGGTGCGCAATACGGCGAGGTTCCCGGTGGCGTCGGTGGAGACCAGCAGCTCCCCCAACAGCCGGCAGAGCCGGTCGGTGCCGCCGGACACCCCGCGCACCGGGCTGCCGTCCTCGGGAATGACGTACACCCCGGCCCCGCCGTCGACGCCGCGCAGCTTCACCGCGCCCAACTCCTCGAGGTCGCGCGACAGGGTGGCCTGGGTGACCTCGATGTCGTCGGCGGCCAGCAGATCGATGGTGCGCAGATCGACGCTGGACGCCGCCGCCGCGAACCCCCACCGGGCCGGCACCAGCCACGACACCTGCTCGAAGCCGGGCCGCCCGGTGATCGGGGCCATCCCCCCGCAGAACACCAGCGACACCAAAATCACCAGCACGAACATCACCAGCAGTTGCAGCGGGTAGTTGGCCAGCGCGGACAGGGCCAACCCGATCATCGCCGAGACGACGGCGGTGCCGGCCACCGCGAGGTAGAGCTCGAGTATCGGCGCGCCGCCGCCGGTGGGCGCGCGGTCGCCGGGCACCGCGACGACGGTGAGCACGGCGGTCTGGATCAGCGCGACCACCGTGTAGACCAGGAGTTTGGCGGCCAGGTGGGCCGAGGCCGACAGCCCGACGGATTGTTCGCGCCACAACACGAAGCGTTCCGCGAGCGGGTCGCGGATGGTCAACGCCAAGCCCATGACCACCGCGGCGACGGTGAGCACGACCAAGATCGGGACGGCCTGGTTGGGGTTGTCGCCGTACGGGTCGGCCGGGCGCAGCCCGTCGCGGCCGGGCAGCACCCGGCACAGCGCCCCGAACACGAACGGCAGCAGCACCGCCAGGACGAAATTCCGCTGGTCGCCGATCAGCACCCAGGCTTGGCGGCGGGCCGTGGGTTCTGCGCCGCCGCTGTCCTTGAGCATCTTGCTGATCTCGTCGTTCTGCTTTTTCTCGTCCTG
>PPEA01000180.1 GCA_002967005.1 Mycobacterium talmoniae | reverse complement strand
GGCGATCTAGCGGCCCAGGCCGAGCACCGACATGCAGTAGCCGCGGTCCGGGGTGATCGCCAGGTGGAACACCACGTCGTCGAGGCCGAGGGTGGCGATCCCGTCGGCGCCGGGGTCGGCGGTGCCCGGCGGCAGCACCAGGATGCCGGACTGGTCGGCGCCCAAGCCGAGTTCGGTGGCCGAGCAGATCATCCCGTCGGAGGTGCGGCCGTAGGTTTTGCGGGCGGCGATGGTGAAGTCCCCGGGCAGCACGGTGCCCGGCAGCGCCGCCACCACCAGGTCGCCCACCGCGAAGTTCGTTGCACCGCAGATGATGTCACGGGGAGCGTCGTCGCCGACGTCGACCCGGCAGGCCCGGATCGGCTTCTTGAACTCGGTGAGCTCCTCGATCTCGAGCACCCGCCCCACGGTCAGCGGGCCGCGGACCGGGCCGAGCGCGATCACCTCTTCGACCTCGTGGCCGATCCGGATCAGGGTCTGCTCCAGCTCGTCGGCGGACACCTCCCAGCCCGGCGCCCCGGCCGCCACCACCTCACGCAGCCAGCTGTAGGGAACCCGCATCAGACGCCGACCCCGAACGGCAACGAGAACCGGACGTCGCCCTCGACCATGTCGCGCATGTCCGGGATGCCGTTGCGGAATTGCACGGTGCGCTCCAGGCCCATGCCGAACGCGAAACCGGAGTACACCTGCGGGTCGATGCCCACCGACCGCAACACGTTGGGGTGCACCATCCCGCAGCCGCCCCACTCCACCCAGCCGGGGCCGCCCTTCTTGTTGGCGAACCAGATGTCGAACTCGGCCGACGGCTCGGTGAACGGGAAAAAGTGCGGCCGGAACCGGGTGCGCGCCGACGGCCCGAACTCGGCACGGGCGAACGCGTCCAGGGTGCCGCGCAGGTGCGCCATGGTCAGGCCCCGGTCCACCGCCAGGCCCTCGACCTGATGGAACACCGGGGTGTGGGTGGCGTCGAGCTCGTCGGTGCGGAAGGTGCGGCCGATCGAGACGATGTAGACCGGCAGCTCCCGGCCCAGCAGGGCGCGCACCTGCACCGGGGAGGTGTGGGTGCGCAGCACCTGCCGCGAATCCTCCGGCGCGATGTAGAAGGTGTCCTGTTCGCTGCGGGCGGGATGATCCACCGGGAAGTTCAGCGCGTCGAAGTTGAAGTGTTCGGCCTCGACCTCGGGCCCTTCGGCCAGCTCCCACCCCATCGCTACGAAGGTGTCGGCGATCCGCTCGGCCAGAATCGTGATCGGGTGGCGGGCCCCGATCGGCTGCCGGGTCGACGGCAGGGTGACGTCGATGCTCTCGGCGACCAGCAC
>PPEA01000018.1 GCA_002967005.1 Mycobacterium talmoniae | reverse complement strand
GCGGCCGCTCTGGTAACGGTCGGCCGGGTCCTTGGCCATCGCGGTGGCGATGACATCGTCGATCGCCGGCGGCAACCACGGCGCCAGTTCGGTGGCCCGCGGTGGCGGCTGGAACACGTGGGCCATCATGACCGCGCTCATCCCGGTCAGATGGCCGTACGGGGTGCGCCCGGTCAACAGCCGAAACAGCGAACACCCCAGCGAGTACAGGTCGCCGCGCGCGTCCACCCGGTGGCCTTCGATGGCCTCCGGGGCGGCATACGACGCGGTGGCCACCAGCGACCCGGTGGCGGTCAACCCGGTGGCGTCGTCCAGGGCGCGGGCGATCCCGAAGTCCGCCAACAACACCCGCTCCTGGTCGCCCGGTTGACCGGACAGCAAAAAGTTGGCGGGTTTGATGTCGCGGTGCAGCAGGTTGCGGGCGTGCGCGTAGTCCAGCGCCTTGCCGACCTCGGTGATGATGTGCACCGCCCGCTCGGCGGGCATGCCCCCGCCGTGCAGCTCGGCGTTCGCGTCGGTGCCGTCGACGAACTGCATGGCGATCCACAGCTGACCGTCGTCGGTCTCACCCCGGTCGTGGATGGTGACGATATTGGGATGGTTCAAGGTGGCGGCCAGGTCGGCCTCCCGGATGAACCGGGCGCGAAACTCGCTGTCTTGGGACAGCTCGGCCGACAGCACCTTGAGCGCGTCGCTGCGGGGCAGGGTGCGGTGCCGAGCCAGGTAGACGGTGCCCATGCCGCCGGACCCCAGCACCCGTTCGATGGTGTAGCCGGCCAGTACCGTGCCCGGAGCCAACGTCATCGGTGCTTCCCCGACCTGCGACCGACGGCCACCAGCACCTCTCGTCCGTGTCGTGCCCACCCGACGGTGCGCATAGTTACTACCGGCGATAGAAGAATCTACCTGCCGCCTAGCAATGTACCGCGCACGTTATTTCCCCGTTCGCCGTTGAGTCTGCGCCCAGGGCGCGGTCCACTCGAATTTTGTCGCCGTAGCCGCAGAGTGAACGCCGGAGTGGGGTCAGATCGGCAGGTTCTTTTCGGCGCAGGCGTCGATCACCGCGGTGGTGATGTCGTTAGTCCGCAGGGTTTCCAGGTCCGCCACCGTCACCGACCCTTTGGCGCTGCGGTGTTGGGCGGCCACCCGGGAGTCCCGCAGCCGCTCCGCGCGTTCGATGACGTTGCGGGCGAAGCGCCCGTTTTGCATGACGTCGATGCCGTGGCTGCCGTCGGGCGCCCGGTAGGCGCGCAGCCGGGTACAGGCGGCTTTGAGCGACTCTCTAGCGGCGGGTTCGACGAGGGTGGCGCGCGGCTCGCCGTACCGGATCGCGATTTCGACGAGCTCGTCGGGGCTGTAGGACTCAAACCGCAGTTTGCGGTTGAACCGGCCCGCCAAACCGGGGTTGACGGTGAGGAAGTCGTCGACCTGCTGCTCGTATCCGGCGCCGATGAAGCAGAAGTCGAAGCGGTGCACCTCGAGCGCGACCAGCAGCTGGTTGACCGCTTCCATCCCGATCATGTCCGGGCGCCCGTCTTGGTGGCGTTCCACCAGTGAGTAGAACTCGTCCATGAACAGGATCCGGCCCAGCGACCGGGTGATCAGGGCGTTGGTCTTGGGCCCGGAGGCGCCGATGTGTTCGCCGCAGAAGTCGGCGCGTTTGACCTCGATGATCTCCGGATGCCGCACGATGCCCAGCCCGGCGTAGATCTTGCCCAACGCCTCGGCGGTGGTGGTTTTGCCGGTGCCGGGCGGCCCGACCAGCAGCATGTGGTTGGTCTGATTGGTCACCGGCAGCCCGGCGGCCAGCCGCAGTGCCCGCACCTCGATCTGGTCCTCGAGTTCGGCCACCGCCCGCTTGACGTCGGCCAACCCCACCTGGTTGTCCAGCAGCGCCCGGCCTTCGGCCAGCAGTTCGGCGCGCCGCTCGTCGTCTTGTTCGGCGCGGCGCTGCTGGTGGGACTGCTCGGTGGCGACATCCCATTTGTCGGTGCGGCTGTTGATGGTTTCTTCGTCGGTGACCACCAGGCGCACCGCGGGGTCGGCCAGCGCCTGCTTGGCCGGCTCGATCAGCGCGCCGTTGATGGTGGCCTTCGACAACCAGATCTCGGCCCGGTCCTCCTCGCCGAGCTGGCGATGCGCCATGCCCCGCACGTACGCCAGATCGGCGGCGATCAACGGGAAGTCGTTGGGATCGATCGCGGTGACGGCGGTGTCCGAGTGCCGACGCGCCTCCTGCGGGTGCTGGCGGTCGGTTCGGACCTCCACCCGCTCCACCCAATCCAGTGCGACCCGCGGCTGCCCCAGATGAGCCGCGGCGTGTGCGGCCAACGCGTTGGTGGCCGCGGTGACCGCCGCCATGATGATGGCCCGCGACGGCAGCACCGTCGCGGCGATCTCGATCACGTCCGGCCAGCGCTGGGTGACGAACATCAGATAGGCCCGCAGGTACTGCTGCCACTGGTGGTTCTCCCAGGTGTCCAGCAGCGCCGCATCCTCCAGCAGCGCCCCAGCCTGCGCGTACTGGCCGTCGTCGACCAGGGCGCTGGCCAGCGCCAGCCCGGCGTGCGACGCCTCGGTCACCGAGATGGACAGGTACGGCCCGGCTTTGATCGCCGCCGACAGGTGCACACCGAGCCGGTTGGTCTCCCGATGCAGCCGGGAGCCGTAGGCGTACAGCTGCTGCAGCGTGGCCAGGGCGTCGTCGCCGGCGGCGATGCGGCCCAGCCACGCGTCGGCCATCGACGGGTCGATCGCGGTGGCCTCCGCGAACCTGGCCCGGGCGGCGGCCAGGTTGGCGTGGTCGGTGTCCAACAACGCCATCGCGTCGTCGAATCGCTTGCGGGCGGCGACGGTGTTGGTGGCGTTGCTGGTCATCATCGGAGCTACTCCACCGGTTCGAGTCGACGATCCGGGGCGGCGTCGGCGGCGGGATCGCCGCTCGGCCGACACCGTAGCGGTTCTCGGCGCGGAACAACTCGACCTCCACCGGGTACACCCGGTCGCGGCCGTGACGTCCACGGTGCC
>PPEA01000179.1 GCA_002967005.1 Mycobacterium talmoniae | reverse complement strand
CCCGACCGCGAACACCAGCGCCAGCCGGCCGCTGCGCCACAGCAGCTCGGCCAGCGCGAGCAGGCACACCAGGCCCGGCAGCCACAGGTACACCGGGCCGCCCGCGGCATCCGGGACGAACGCGCTGCCCAGCAGCGTGGCCAGGTGCCCGTGGCTCAGATTGTGCAGGTTGGTGCTGGCGTTGCGGATGACCTGTTCCTGCGTCTGCGGCCCCAGCACCAGCAGCGTCGTGGCCACCGTCAGCAACGCCGTCGCGTAGCCGACCGTCACCCGGACCCGCGCCAGCCGGGATAACAATTCGATAACCATCGGGTTCTACTATGCCTCGACGTCCGGGTCGTCGGGCTGGGGGGTACCTGGAAACTCCCTACGAGTTTCGAGCCGGTACATCGCCAGTTCCGGCGGCACCCCGGTGGGTTTGGCGCCGAACACCTGCCGACGGGCCCGCTTGGCGACCACCCCCAGGGCGTCCAAATCGGTCTGCGAAATCTGGTCCAGGGCGGTGCTGGACACCACGATGCCGCCCCGGGCGGCGCGCTCCATCACCCGGGCGGCGATGTTGACGTCGACGCCGAGCCAGTCGTCGGCCAGCCGCTGCGGCCGGCCGGTGTGGATCCCGACCCGCATCCGGGGGGTGTGCCCCTGGACCTCGACGGTTTTGATGGCGTCCTGCGCGGCGAGCACCGCACCGACGGCGATCAGCGGGTCGCGGAACACCGCCATGATGCCGTCGCCCATCCGTTTGACGATGTGGCCGCCGGCGTCGAGCAGCGGCGGTTCCACCGCTTGCGCCACCCGCCGCAGCAGGGTCAGGGTCGCGTCGTCGCCGGCGCGCAGCGACCACGTCGAGAACCCGAGCAGATCGGTGAACACCAGGGTCACCTCGGGGTTGGCCGGCCGGCGGGACACCCGCTCGGTCAACGCCTGCCAGACCTGCAGCGCGCCCAGGCTGACCTCCCGGGAGCCGCCCGCCATCCCCATCCAACCGCGGCGGCGCGGGCGGCGGCGCGGGGGCCACCCTCGCCGGCGGTGGACAGCGGGTCACCGAACTCCGGGTCACCGGGCAGTACCCGTCGGGCCCGCCGGATCGCCTCGATCAACCCGGGACTGTTGTTGGTGTTGCGCAGCCACGCCGCCACGCCGCTGACCGACAACGGGGAATGCCGCGGCGGCGGGATCGGATCCGGCATGGTCCCCACCTTCTCGAGAGTGCCGGACCCCTGATCAGAGGGCTCGCGGTCCACTTGCGCCAGGGTATGTGCCGCGCGCCGCCACCGGCAACGCCCACCGCAGTGGTGTCCGCCACGCGAGTTCGGCAAAAACCCTGGTCACGGCGTTACTACGGCAGTGTAGCCAGCCGGCAACGACACCCCGCGACGCGTCGTCGAAATCATCGACAACATGCGTTGTCAACATTATCGTGGGGGGTACCTGTCCCCAGGAGGCCGTGATGAACACACCGTCGACGTCCACCACATCCCCCTCGCGTCGCAGCCAGGCCGATCCGGCGCCGCTGGGCCCCGATTCGCTGACCTGGAAGTACTTCGGGGACCTGCGCACCGGCTTGATGGGCGTGTGGATCGGCGCGATCCAGAACATGTATCCCGAGCTGGGCGCCGGCGTCGAAGACCATTCGATCCTGCTGCGCGAACCGCTGCAACGGGTGGCGCGCTCGGTCTACCCGATCATGGGGGTGGTCTACGACGGCGAGCGCTCGGCGCAGACCGGCGAGCAGATCAAGAACTTCCACCACACCATCAAGGGCGTCGACGGCGCCGGACGGCGTTACCACGCGCTGAATCCGGACACCTTCTACTGGGCGCACGCCACCTTCTTCATGCTGGTGATCAAGGTCGCCGAATACTTCTGCGGTGGGCTGACCGAGGCCGAGAAGCGGCAGCTGTTCGACGAGCATGTGCAGTGGTACCGGATGTACGGGATGAGCATGCGGCCGGTGCCGGGGTCCTGGGAGGAGTTCTGCGAGTACTGGGACCGCAAACCCGGGCCGCTGCAGGCGATGCTGGACGCGGTGGATCTGGCGCTGCTGCACCAGTGCGCCCCCACCGTCTACGCGTGGCGGTCCGATCGTCCGGTGCGCGACGCGGCCTGACCCGCAGTCGCTACTCTGTAGCGCCATGGACGCTGACGTCATCGTCGTCGGGGCGGGCCTAGCCGGCCTGGTGGCGGCCTGCGAACTGGTGGACCGCGGTAAACGGGTGCTGATCGTCGACTAGGAGAACAGCGCCAACCTCGGTGGCCAGGCGTTTTGGTCGTTCGGCGGGCTGTTCTTCGTCGACAGTCCCGAACAACGTCGCCTGGGCGTGCGCGACAGCCATGAACTGGCCTTGCAGGATTGGCTGGGCACCGCGGGATTCGACCGGCCCGAAGACCATTGGCCGCGGCAGTGGGCGCACGCCTACGTCGACTTCGCCGCCGGGGAGAAACGCAGCTGGCTGCGGGCCCGCGGGCTGAAAATCTTCCCGCTGGTCGGCTGGGCCGAGCGGGGCGGCTACGACGCGCGCGGCCACGGCAACTCGGTGCCCCGATTCCACATCACCTGGGGCACCGGACCGGCGCTGGTGGAGATCTTCGCGCGCCGGCTGCGGGGACGCTCGGCGGTGCGGTTCGCGCACCGTCACCGGGTCGATGAGCTGATCGTGGAGGACACCACGGTCACCGGGGTGCGCGGCAGTGTGCTGGAACCGTCCACCGCGGCGCGTGGAGTGGCGTCGTCACGGAACGTGGTGGCCCAGTTCGAATTCCGCGCCTCAGCGGTGATCGTGACCAGCGGCGGCATCGGCGGCAACCTGGAGTTGGTGCGGCAGAACTGGCCGCAGCGGATGGGCCGGGTGCCCGACCAGCTGATCGCCGGGGTGCCCGCGCACGTGGACGGTCGGATGATCGGTATCGCCGAATCCGCGGGCGCCCGGGTGATCAACCGGGACCGGATGTGGCACTACACCGAGGGCATCACCAACTACGACCCGGTGTGGGCCCGGCACGGCATCCGGATCATCCCGGGTCCGTCGCCGCTGTGGCTGGACGCCGACGGCAAACGGCTGCCGGGCCCGCTGTACCCGGGTTTCGACACCCTGGGCACGTTGGAGTACATCGCCCGATCCGGCCACGACTACACCTGGTTCGTGCTCAACCAGAAGATCATCGAGAAGGAATTCGCGCTGTCCGGCCAGGAGCAGAACCCGGACCTGACCGGACGCAGCCTGCGCCAACTGCTGTCCGCGCGGGCGAAGTCCGGGCCGCCGCCGCCGGTGCAGGCGTTCGTGGATCGCGGGGTGGACTTTGTCAGCGCGAACTCGTTGCGCGAGTTGGTCACCGCGATGAATCGGCTGCCGGATGTGGTGCCGCTGGACTACGCGACGGTGGAGGCCGAGGTCACCGCCCGCGACCGCGAAGTGGCCAACCGGTTCAGCAAGGACGGGCAGATCACCGCGATCCGCGGGGCCCGCGCCTATCTGGGCGACCGGCTGGGCCGGGTGGTGGCCCCGCACCGGTTGACCGACCCGAAGGCCGGGCCGCTGATCGCGGTCAAGTTGCACATCTTGACCCGAAAGACTTTGGGCGGCCTGGAAACCGACCTGGACTCCCGGGTACTCAAGGCCGACGGCAGCGCGTTCGACGGGCTGTACGCGGCCGGGGAGGTGGCCGGGTTCGGCGGCGGCGGTGTGCACGGCGTACCGCGCGTTGGAGGGCACTTTCCTGGGCGGCTGCATCTTCTCCGGCCGCGCCGCCGGGCGCGGCGCGGCCAGCGACATCGCCTAGGTCCTCCTGCCGCCTGGCTCCCTCGCCGCGAGCGTGCGTGTCCCGGTCGACACGCCGCGCTGATTCCGGATCTGC
>PPEA01000178.1 GCA_002967005.1 Mycobacterium talmoniae | reverse complement strand
CGGCTTCCACCAGGTTGGGGCCTTCGACCAGGAACCGCTGGGCGCGGCGCCGACCGACATGCCGATGCAGTTTGACCGCCGCGACCACCCGGGCCGAGCGTTCGGTGAGCATCGGCGTTAGGCGCTCGGGGCGCTCAGGCCGCCTCGCCGGACGGGGCGTTGACGTCCTCGGGCAGCGCCGTGCGGGCGATGTCGACCAGCGCGGTGAACGCCTGCGGGTCGTCGATCGCGATCTCGGCGAGGTTCTTGCGGTCCACCTCGACGCCAGCGGCCTTGAGGCCCTGGATCAGCCGGTTGTAGGTGATGCCGTTGGCGCGGGCCGCCGCGTTGATCCGGGAGATCCACAGCTTGCGGAATTCACCCTTGCGGGCGCGACGGTCGCGGTAGGCGTAGGTCAGCGAATGCAGCTGCTGCTCTTTGGCTTTGCGGTAGAGCCGGGACCGCTGGCCACGGTAGCCCTTGGAGGCCTTCAGGACGGTGCGCCGCTTCTTCTGGGCGTTGACTGCCCGCTTCACGCGTGCCATTGGGTGTTCCTATTCTTGTTCGGAATGAATGGGATGACTGCTCGTCAGCCGTTCAGCATCTTGTTGACCCGCCGGGTGTCGTTAGCCGCCACCTCGGTGCGGCCATCCAGCCGTCGGGTGCGTTTGGTGGGCTTGTGCTCGAGCAGGTGTCGGCGGTTCGCCTTCTGGCGCACGATCTTGCCGGTTCCGGTGCGCCGGAACCGCTTCGCGGCACCGCTGTGGGTTTTGGCCTTGGGCATGTGTCCTCAGTTCTGTGGTCAGTTCGACGACGGCTTGGTCTCGCCGGGGGCGGGTTGGACGCCGGCCGCGCCGGCTTGTTCGGCGGCCTTGGCGCGCGTCTTCGCACCGCGATGCGGCGCCAGCACCATCGTCATGTTGCGGCCGTCCTGTTTGGCGGAGGTCTCCACGAATCCGTAGTCGGCGACGTCGGCGCCCAGCCGCTGCAGCAGCCGATACCCCAGCTCGGGGCGGGACTGCTCGCGTCCGCGGAACATGATGGTGACCTTGACCTTCGACCCCGCCTCCAGGAAGCGGACCACGTGACCTTTTTTGGTTTCGTAGTCGTGGTCGTCGATCTTGGGTCGCAGCTTTTGTTCCTTGACGACGGTCTGCTGCTGGTTCTTGCGAGACTCGCGCGCCTTCTGTGCCGTCTCGTACTTGTACTTGCCGTAGTCCATGATTTTGCAGACCGGCGGTCTGGCGTTCGGGGCGACTTCGACAAGGTCGAGATCGGCATCCGCGGCGACGCGAAGGGCGTCTTCGATGCGCACGATGCCTACCTGCTCCCCACCCGGCCCGATCAATCGGACTTCAGGTACGCGGATGCGCTCGTTGACGCGGATCTCAGTGCTGATGGGACCTCCCTGGGTAGTCTTTCGCTCACGACCGCCGCCTGATCGATCCCCGAATCAGCTGGTGAAAGTCGCCCCATCAGCGAAAAAGCCCTGCATGAAGCAGGGCCCGATGCCGACCGATCATGGCTTCCGGTCAAGGAAAGCCACCTGCGCGCCGCGCAGAACGAGCATCACCCGATGCCCGTGACCGGACCGCTGAGCCGATTCGGCCAACGGTGGGAGTGGGACTCCACTTGCTGTCCTGGCGTTCGCCGGGACGGTCGCGCATGCCAGTCTAGCAGGCATGAAGCCCAACCCTGACATCCAACCGCCCAGCTCCGGCACCCCGCCGGTGCGGGAGCTCGCCGAGATCCCCGCCGTGGAGGTGATCACCCGGTCGGCGGTCATGTTGATGAGCGCCGCCGCCGAGAAGCTCGGCTTGTCCGCGGAGGACCCCGACGCCAGCCCACACCGGGACCTCGACGAGGCCCGGCGGCTGATCACCGCCCTGGCCGGCTGGTGACCGCGTCCGCCCAGTACCTCGGGATCCACGCCGGTCCGCTGCGCGACGGACTGAAAAGCCTGCAGTTGGCGTTCCGGGAAGCCAGCGCATCGCCCGACGAACCCGGGCAGGGCCCCGGCGAGAAGTACACCGGCCCGATCCGGTAGTCGGCGTGCCGACTTCCCGTTCACCCAATTCTTGGTTTGAGTGAATATCCTCGCGGCTTATGACCGTTACCGTGCCGCGCACGCAACGCAAGGCGACCACCCGGCTTCACTGGGTGCCGTCGGCTGCCGGCTGGATCGTCGGCCTGACCGCCACCCTGTCGCTGCTGGGCAGCGTGTCGCCGCTGATCCGGTGGATCATCAAAATTCCGCGCGAGTTCGTCGACCACTACCTGTTCAACTTTCCCGACACCAGCATCGCGTGGGCGTTCGTGCTCGCCCTGCTGGCCGCCGCGGCCAGCGCCCGTAAACGCATCGCGTGGTGGCTGCTGCTCGGCAATCTGGCCGTCGCCGCCGGATGGAACATCGTCACCCTCGCCGCCGGCACCCCCACCACGGTGGGCCGGGTCGGCGCGATCATCGGTCTGGCGCTGCACGCGGTTGCGATCACGCTGCTGCTGTTGGCCTACCGCGAATTCTGGGCCAAGGTCCGGCGCGGCGCGCTGCTGCGGTCGGCGGTGGTGCTGGTCGCCGGGTGGGCGGTCGGCATCGCGGTGTCCTGGGGGCTGGTCGAACTGTTTCCCGGAACCCTGCAACGCCCGTTTCGGCTGCCCTATGTGGTCAACCGGGTGGTGGGGTTTGCCCTGGTCGAACCGGGCTTTTTCGCGGGCAAACCCGATGTGGTGCTGCGGTCGGTGTTCGGGATGTTCGGGGCGCTGGCGTTGATCGCCGCGGCCGTCGTGCTGTTTTTGTCCCAGCGCGCCGAGAACGCGTTGACCGGCGAGGACGAGTCCGCCATCCGCGGACTGCTCGAGTTGTACGGCAAGAACGATTCGCTGGGCTACTTCGCCACCCGCCGGGACAAGTCGGTGGTGTTCGCGCCCAGCGGGCGGGCCGCGATCACCTATCGGGTCGAAGTTGGCGTCTGCCTGGCCAGCGGTGACCCGGTGGGCGACCCCAAGGCGTGGCCGCAGGCCATCGCGGCGTGGCTGCGGCGGTGCCAGCCTACGGCTGGACACCCGGCGTGATGGGCGCCAGTTCGCAAGGCGCGCAAGCGTTCCGCGAGGCCGGGCTGAACGCGCTGGAACTCGGCGACGAGGCCATCTTGTACCCGTCGAGCTTCCGGCTGTCCGGCCCGGATATGCGCGCGGTGCGTCAGGCGGTGACCCGGGCGCGCCGGGCGGGCCTGACCGTGCGCTTCCGTCGCCACCACGACATCCCCGCCGACGAAATGGCCCAAGTCATCGAGCGCGCCGACGCCTGGCGGGACACCGACTCCGAGCGCGGTTTCTCCATGGCGCTGGGCCGGCTCGGGGACCCGGCGGACGCCGACTGCCTGCTGGTCGAGGCGGTGGGCCGCGACGGCGCCGTGGTGGCGATGCTGTCGCTGGTGCCGTGGGGGCAAAGCGGTGTGTCGCTGGATCTGATGCGCCGCTCACCGCAGTCCCCCAACGGCACCATCGAGTTGATGGTCAGCGAGCTCGCCTTGCAGGCGAACGGTATTGGCATCAGCCGTATCTCGTTGAACTTCGCCATGTTCCGGTCGGCGTTCGAGCAGGGGTCGCAACTCGGCGCCGGCCCGGTCGCGCGGCTGTGGCGGCGGTTGCTGCAATTCTTTTCGCGGTGGTGGCAGTTGGAGACGCTGTACCGCTCGAACATGAAGTACCAGCCGGAATGGGTGCCGCGCTACGCCTGCTACGAAGACGCCCGGCTGATCCCCCGGGTCGGCATCGCCTCGGTGATCGCCGAGGGCTTTTTGGTGCTGCCGTTTTCCCGGCGCGGTGAACAGCACACCGGTCACCACACGTCGGTGCCGGACACCCTGATGTCGACCGGGCTGTTGCATCACGACGGCTCCGCCCCGGACCTGTCCGGATTGCCCGCCGACCTCGCCGAGTTCAGCGAACGGCGTACCCGGTTGCCGGAACAGGTGCGGGTCCGGCTGGCCAAGCTGAAAACCCTGCGGGACCGCGGCGTCGACGCCTACCCGGTGGGACGGCCGCCCAGCCACACGGTGGCCCAGGCGCTGGCCGACGACACCGCGGTGGTCTCGGTGGCCGGCCGGGTGCTGCGGATCCGTGACTTCGGCGGGGTGCTGTTCGCCCAGCTCCGCGACTGGTCGGGGGAAGTGCAGCTGCTGCTGGACAATTCGGTGCTGGCGGACGGTCGGGCAGCTGATTTCAGCGACGCGATCGACCTCGGTGACCTGGTGGAGGTGACCGGGCAGCTGGGTGACAGCAAGACCGGGACGCGGTCGTTGATCGTGCACAGCTGGCGACTGATCGGTAAATGCCTGCGCCCGCTGCCGGACAAATGGAAGGGGTTGACCGACCCGGAGGCCCGGGTCCGCAGCCGCTACGTCGACCTCGCGGTCAACACCGACTCCCGGGAGCTGATCAGCGCCCGCAGCAGCGTGTTACAGGCCGTCCGGCAAACGTTATACGCCAAGGGATTCCTCGAGGTGGAGACCCCGATCCTGCAGCCGATCCACGGCGGCGCCAACGCGCGTCCGTTCGTCACCCACATCAACGCCTACGACCTGGACCTGTATCTGCGGATCGCGCCGGAGCTGTACCTGAAACGGTTGTGCGTCGGCGGGGTGGAGCGGGTGTTCGAGCTGGGCCGCGCGTTCCGCAACGAGGGCGTCGACTTCAGCCACAACCCGGAGTTCACCCTGCTGGAGGCCTATCAGGCGCACGCCGACTATCGGGTGTGGATCGATGGCGCTCGGGAGCTGATCCAAAACGCCGCGCAGGCCGCCCACGGCGCCCAGGTGGTGATGCGGCCCACCGACGGCGGCGGCCTGCAGCCGGTGGACATCTCCGGGGTCTGGCCGGTGAAGACCGTGCACGACGCGGTCTCCGAGGCGCTCGGTGAGCACATCGACGCCGACACCGAGCTGGCCGCCCTGCGCAAGCTGTGCGACGCGGCCGACGTGCGCTACCTCAAGCAGTGGGATGCCGGCGCGGTGGTGCTGGAACTCTACGAGCACCTGGTCGAAGACCGCACCGAGGCGCCGACGTTCTACACCGACTTCCCGACGTCGGTGTCCCCGTTGACCCGACCGCACCGGTGCAAACCCGGGGTGGCCGAGCGTTGGGATCTGGTGGCCTGGGGGGTGGAGTTGGGCACCGCCTACAGCGAACTCACCGACCCGGTCGAGCAGCGGCGGCGGCTGCAGCAGCAGTCGCTGCTGGCCGCCGGCGGCGACCCGGAGGCGATGGAGCTCGACGAGGACTTCCTGCAGGCCATGGAGTACGCGATGCCGCCGACCGGCGGCCTGGGGATGGGCATCGACCGGGTGGTCATGCTGATCACCGGGCGCAGCATCCGGGAGACCCTGCCCTTCCCGCTGGCAAAGCTGCGCTGATGCCGCCGAATCACAGCGCCCTCTCAGGGTCGCAGCTCACGATGATGCTGTGAGCGCTTCGGTGCTGGCCGCTGAGCACACGTCGTTGATGCACGGCTGGCTGCCGCTGACCGTGCAGTGCGTCGCTGTGCTGGTGCTGCTGGCGGCGATCGGCTGGCGGTCGCGGCGCTGGCGGCGGCTGTGGCTGCCGGTGGCCGCGGTCCTGGGCGTCGCGGCGGCGGCCTTGGTGCACTGGTATATCGCGGCCAACGGGCTGGCCGACGACCCGGCGCCGACCGCGCTGTGGGTCTGGATTGCGTTGACCGGGTTGGCCGCCGCGGTCGCGGCGCTCGGGTGGCGCAGCGCCCGCTGGTGGCGGCGCGGCGCGTCGGCGCTGGCCGTGTCGGCGTGCCTGCTGAGCGCCTTGCTGGCGCTGAACCTGTGGGTCGGCTACTTCCCCACCGTGCAGACCGCCTGGAATCAGCTGACCGCGGGACCGCTGCCCGGCCAGATCGATCGGTCGACGCTGGAGGCGATGACGGCCGCGGGCACGCTGCCGCGCCAGGGCCGGGTGCTGCCGGTGACGATCCCGGCCGACGCCTCACACTTCCGGCACCGCGGCGAATTGGTGTACCTGCCGCCGGTCTGGTTCACCCACACCCCGCCGCCGAGCCTGCCGACGGTGATGATGATCGGCGGCGAGTTCAACACCCCCGCCGACTGGCTGCGCACCGGCAACGCCGTGCAAACCCTCGACGACTTCGCCGCGGCGCACGGCGGCAACGCCCCGGTGGTGGTGTTCGTCGACTCCGGGGGCTCGTTCAACAACGACACCGAATGCGTCAACGGCCCCCGCGGCAACGCCGCCGATCACCTGACCAAAGACGTGGTGCCCTACCTGATCTCGGATTTCGGGGTCAGCCCGCGACGGGAGAACTGGGGCATCGTCGGCTGGTCGATGGGCGGCACCTGCGCGGTGGATCTGGCCGTGATGCATCCCGACCTGTTCAGCGGGTTCGTCGACATCGCCGGCGATCTGGGCCCCAGCTCCGGGACCAAGGCGCAGAGCATCGCCCGGCTGTTCGGTGGCAACGCCGACGCCTGGGCCGCGTTCGACCCGACCACGGTGATGACCAGGCATGGCCGCTATACCGGGCTGTCGGGCTGGTTCGACGTCAACGCCACCCGGGGTGCCGCCTCGTCGCCGACCACCCGTGGTGCCCATCGCCGAGACGGCGGGGCCGGCCTCACCCACCTCCCGCCGAGCCGCAGCCAGCTGGCCGCGGCGCAATCGCTGTGCCGGCTGGGCCGTACCGTCGGCATCGATTGCGCGGTGGTCACCCAGCCAGGCAAACACGATTGGCCGTTCGCCGCGCAGGCGTTCCGCGCCGCGCTGCCCTGGTTGGCCGGGGTGATCGGCACCCCGGGCGTCACCCGGGTGGGGTTGCCCCTGTCCTCCCCCGCCGCACGCTGATCACCGCGCGTGCTCAGCGCCCGGCAACGAGATACGTTCCGTGGCCTTCGATAACGGCGCCGTCGTGGAACCTCAGCACCTCGTTGACCAGCTGGCCGTTGTGGTTGCGGTAGGTGATGACGACGGTGTCGATGCCCTGGTAGACACCTTCGACGACGAACCGGAGCTCGGGAATGCGGTGCACGGCGGTGGTCCAGTACCGTCGCAGCGCGGGCTTGCCGCGCACCACGCCGCGCGTCTCGGGCAGCAGCTTGGCGGCCACCGGTGAGGTGAACACCACCTCGTCGTGGAAATCGCGGAGCACCGCATCCACGTCGTGCGCGTTCCAGTTTTCGCACCACCGCTGGCTGAAGGCCACCGCATCGAGGTCCATGGCGCGCACCGTAGCATCGGGGCGGCCCGCGTCCCCAACGATTTTCGGGGCCGGCCGGCGCTTCGCGGCCTGGGAGTACGGTGGCGCTATGCCCGACGAGACCACCGACCCCGAGTACACCCCCGGCGGGGTGCCCACCTTCGACGCGGTGCGGGAGAAGATCGAAACCCGGTACGGCGCCGCGCAGGGCGCCGCGGAACTGGACGCCGAGACCGCCGCGGGGGCCGCCGTGGACGAACAGTTCGAGGCCCGGCAACGCGCCGCCGCGGAACGGCTGGAGCAGATCCGCGCGTCGATGCGCGAGAACAAGCCCTGACCGGTGCGGACCTTTACCGTCGCCGAGCGGCGGAACCGTTTGGCGCGCAGACACTTCCTGGCCGCCGAGGGTGCCGCCGAGCCCGTCACCGGTATCGCGGGCGCGCTGATCGGTCTGCATGGCACCGACCCGGCGACCCCGTATCTGTCGTTGTGGGCGCGATCGGCGGGCTTTGTCACCGCCGACCTGGACCACGAGCTGTACCAGGCGCGGTCGCTGGTGAAGCATCTGGCGATGCGTCGCACGCTGTGGCTGATCGATTCCGCCGCGCTGCCGGCCGTGCAGGCGGCGGCCAGCGACCGGGTCGCCGCCACCGAGCGTCGCCGCCTGATCGCCGACGTCGCCAAGGCCGGGGTCGCCGCCGACGGTGCACGGTGGCTGGATCGGGCCGGCGCCGCGGTGCTGCGACACCTCGACGAGCACGGCCCGGCCACCAGCACCGAGCTGCGCGCCGCCGTCCCCGAATTGGCCGGCACCTACGATCCGGCGCCGGGAAAACGGTACGGCGGTGCGAC
>PPEA01000177.1 GCA_002967005.1 Mycobacterium talmoniae | reverse complement strand
GGTGATCCGATGGCCGCCGAGGCGGCCCGCGCCGATTTGACCCGCCGCTGGCTGCGGGCGTTCGGTCCCGCCACCGCCGACGACATCACCTGGTGGTTCGGCAGCACCAAGACCGCGACCCGAAAGGCGTTGCGCGACATCGGCGCGTTGGAGGTCGACCTGCACGGCGCCCCCGGCTATGTGCTGCCCGACGATCTGGAGCCCGAAGCCGAAAGCGGGCCGTGGGGCGCGTTGCTGCCCGGCCTCGACGTCACCGTGATGGGGTGGTATCACCGCGACTGGTACCTCGGCGAGCACCGCGGCCAGGTATTCGACAACAACGGCAACGCCGGGCCCACGGTGTGGTGGAACGGCCGAGTGGTGGGCGGCTGGTACCAAGACGCCGATGCCCGCGTCCAACTGCAGCTGCTGGACGATCCGGGCGCTGGCGCGCGGCGGGCACTGCAGCGCCGGGCCGACGACCTCACCGCGCGGTTGGCCGGGGTGAAGGTCAGCCCGCGGTTCCCGTCACGGCTGACGAAGGCGGCTATCGGGACCCGTTAACTGGTTCGCGGCACCGCGTTTCCCTTCTGCCACATGGGTCACGGCCGGGGACCATGTGGTGTTGCGTCCGCGTTGGAGCGACAAACCGGGGTTTAGGGCCCTCCACGGACGCGCGCGCCGCCACTGGCGACGCTGGTGCCCCACTGGCCACGGATGTCACGGATTGTCGCTGGTGGGCGGCTGCCCGGCTCTGAGCGACAACGGGGTCAGATCGAGCCGGGCCGGGGTCGAGGTCATTGTCGCTGCTAGCCGGGCAGTGCCCGGCCAGCGACAATCCGTGACACCCGTGACCGGTGAGACCGCAGCGTCACCAGTGCCAGCAAGTTGGGCCGCCGGGCCCGCTAAACCCCGGTTTGTCGCTCAAAGGCGGACGCAACACCACATCCCCCGAAATCCGGGACCCCTGGGACACCTGAGGCCAAACGAGGCACACCCCGAGCCAAACCCCGGCGAAGACGACGAGGGCGGCCCCCTACCGGGTGGGATGCCCGGCACGGGCGGTGGTTACGCGCTGACCTTGCGGCGCCGCCGACGCGCCGGGGGCGCAACGGGTTCCGCGGCCGGCTCCAGCACCTCGGCGAGGAACTTGCCGGTGTAGCTTTCCGGCACCGCCGCCACCTCTTCCGGAGTGCCCTGCGCGACAACCGTTCCGCCGCCGGCGCCGCCCTCGGGTCCCATGTCGACGATCCAGTCCGACGTCTTGATCACGTCCAGGTTGTGCTCGATGACGATCACGGTGTTGCCCTTATCGACCAGGCCCGCCAGCACGTTGAGCAGTTTGCGGACGTCGTCGAAATGCAGACCGGTGGTGGGCTCGTCGAGGATGTACACGGTGCGGCCGGTGGAGCGCTTCTGCAGCTCGGACGCCAGCTTCACCCGCTGCGCCTCACCGCCGGACAGCGTCGGCGCCGGCTGCCCCAGCCGCACATACCCCAAGCCGACGTCGACCAGGGTGCGCAGGTAGCGGTGAATGCCGGTGATCGGCTCGAAGAACTCCGCCGCCTCCTCGATCGACATGTCCAGCACCTCGGAGATGGTTTTGCCCTTGTAGTGCACCTCGAGGGTTTCCCGGTTGTACCGGCGCCGTGGCAGACCTCGCACGGCACATACACGTCGGGCAGGAAGTTCATCTCGATCTTGATGGTGCCGTCGCCGGTGCACGCCTCGCAGCGGCCGCCTTTGACGTTGAACGAGAACCGGCCGGGTTGGTAGCCGCGGACTTTGGCCTCGGTGGTGGCGGCGAACAGGCCGCGGATCTTGTCGAACACCCCGGTGTAGGTGGCCGGGTTGGACCGCGGGGTGCGCCCGATCGGGGACTGATCGACCCGCACCAGTTTGTCGACGTGATCCAGGCCGGTGACCCGGGTGTGCCGGCCGGGCACCTGGCGGGCGCCGTTGAGCTTGTTGGCCAGCACCGATGCCAGGATGTCGTTGACCAGCGTCGACTTCCCGGAGCCGGACACCCCGGTCACCGAGGTGAGCACGCCCAGCGGGAACGCCACGTCGATGCCGCGCAGGTTGTGTTCGCGCGCGCCGACCACGGTGAGCTGACGGCGCCGGTCGGCGGGTCGCCGGATCGCCGGCACCGCAATGCTTTCCCGGCCGGACAGGTAGGCGCCGGTGATCGACGCCTGGTTGCGCAGCAGCTCATCGTAGGGCCCACTGTGTACGATCTGCCCGCCGTGCTCACCGGCGGCCGGGCCGATGTCGACGATCCAGTCGGCATGCGCGATGGTGTCCAGGTCGTGTTCGACGACGATCAGGGTGTTGCCCAGATCCCGCAGCCGGGTGAGGGTTTCGATCAGCCGCCGGTTGTCGCGCTGATGCAACCCGATCGACGGCTCGTCGAGCACATAGAGCACCCCGACCAGACCGGAGCCGATCTGGGTGGCCAGCCGGATGCGTTGCGCCTCACCGCCGGACAGGGTCGCCGCCGCCCGGGACAGGGTCAGGTATTCCAGCCCGACGTCGAGCAGGAAACCGAGCCGGGACTGCACCTCCTTGAGCACCTGCCCGGCGATGGCCTGTTCCCGCGGCCCCAGGGTGAGCCCGGCCAGGAAGTCCGAGCAGTCCCCGATCGACAGCTCGCACACCTCGGCGATGGATTTGGCCCGCTCCCCGGCGGCCAAAGTGACGGCCAGGATCTCCGGCTTGAGCCGGGTGCCGTCGCACTCCGGGCACGGCACGTCACGCATGAACCCTTCGTAGCGTTCCTTCATCAGCTCCGACTCGGTCTGCTCCATCTTGCGCTGCAAAAACGCCAGCACACCCTCGAAGTCGGCGTAGTAGGACCGGGTGCGCCCGTACCGGTTGCGGTACCGGACGTGCACCTGCTCGTCGGAGCCCTCCAGGATCGCCTTGCGCGCCTTGGCCGGCAGCTTGCGCCACGGGGTGTCGACGTCGAAACCCATCGCCTCCCCGAGGCTGGCCATCATCCGGGTGAAGTACTCCGCGGTGTGGCCCATCGACCATGGCGCCACCGCGCCCTCGGCCAGGGTGCGATCCGGGTCGGGCACCACCAGGTCGGGGTCGACCTCCTTGCGGATGCCCAGCCCGCTGCACTCCGGGCAGGCGCCGTAGGGCGAGTTGAACGAGAACGACCGCGGCTCCAGGTCGTCGACCGCCAGCGGATGCCCGTTGGGGCAGGCCAGTTTCTCGGAGAATCGGTGTTCGCGGTCGTGGGCGTCGTGATCGTGGTCGACGAACTCCAGCACCACGATGCCGTCGGCCAGGCTCAGCGCGGTCTCCACCGATTCGGTGAGCCGCTGCTTGGCCGACGGCTTGACGGTGAGCCGGTCGACGACCACCTCGATGTCGTGTTTTTCCTGCTTCTTCAGCTTGGGTGGATCGGTCAGCGAATGCACCACCCCGTCGACCCGGACCCGGCTGTAGCCCTGCGCGTTGAGTTTCTCGAACAGGTCGGCGAATTCGCCCTTGCGGGTGCGCACCACCGGGGCCAGCACCTGGAACCGGGCGCCTTCGGGCATCACCAGCACCTGGTCGACGATCTGCTGCGGGGTTTGGCGGGCGATGCGCTCCCCGCACACCGGGCAGTGCGGGGTGCCCGCGCGGGCGTACAGCAGCCGCAGGTAGTCGTAGACCTCGGTGATGGTGCCGACCGTGGACCGCGGGTTGCGGTTGGTGGATTTCTGGTCGATGGACACCGCCGGGGACAGGCCCTCGATGAAGTCGACGTCCGGTTTGTCCATCTGTCCCAGGAACTGCCGGGCGTAGGCCGACAGCGACTCCACGTAGCGGCGCTGGCCCTCGGCGAAGATGGTATCGAACGCCAGCGACGACTTGCCCGAGCCGGACAGCCCGGTGAAGACGATCAACGCATCCCGCGGCAGCTCGAGGTCGACGCTGCGCAGGTTGTGCTCCCGCGCACCCTTGATGATCAGTCGGTCCGACACACTTTTCCCTTCAGCGGACGCACTACGAATCCCATGCTAGGTGCCGGTACCGACAAGTGATTGTCCAGCAGTAACGTGGCCATCATGACAGCCCTCGACGACAACTACACCGGCCACGTCGAACCCCGCACCGCGGCCCGCCGCACCCTGCCCGGGGCGACCATCGTCAAGGTGTCGGTCGGCCCGATGGACAACAACACCTACCTGGTGACGTGCGCGAAAACCGGCGAGACGCTGCTGATCGACGCCGCCAACGACGCCGACCTGCTGCTGGAGCTGGTGCGGGAGTACGCGCCCAAGGTGTCGCTGATCGTCACCAGCCACCAGCATTTCGACCACTGGCAGGCGCTGACCGCGGTGGCCGAGGCCACCGGGGCGCCCACCGCCGCCCACCAACTCGACGCCGACCCGCTGCCGGTGGCACCGGACCGCATCCTGGCCGACGGCGACACCCTCACGGTGGGCGACCTGGTGTTCGACGTCATTCACCTGCGCGGCCACACCCCCGGCTCGGTCGCGTTGGCCCTGGGCGGTGAACCCACCGGCGGGGTCACGCAGCTGTTCACCGGGGACTGCCTGTTTCCGGGCGGGGTCGGCAAGACCTGGCAGCCCGGGGACTTCGAGCGGCTGCTCGGCGATGTGACCCGCCGGGTGTTCGACGTGTACCCGGACTCCACGGTCGTCTACCCCGGCCACGGCGACGACACCACGCTGGGTGCCGAGCGCCCGCACCTGACCGAGTGGCGGGACCGGGGCTGGTAGCTCAGCCGGTGGTGTGCACGATCAGCACGTCGGTCTTCGACCGGCGCGCGACGTTGGCCGGCACCGACCCGAGCAGCCGGCCGGCGATCGTGCTCAGGCCGACGTTGCCGACCACCAGCAGGTCCGCCTTGACCTCTTCGGCCAAGTCCACCAACGCATCCACCGGGGCCCGACGACGGAACGCTCCTCGACGCTGGCGGCCCCGGCGGCGTGGGCCCGCTCGCTGGCTTCCCGCAGGATCGCGTAGATGGGGGCGTTCCCGGACGTTTTGTACCCCTCGTCCTTGAGCATGTCCGACGCCCGCGGGTCGTCGGCGCCGGGGAGATACGCGGTCGCCACAATCAGTTTCGCGCCCGGCCCGGACGCGAGCGCGCCCGCGCGGTCGACGGCGCGCAGCGACGAATCCGAGCCGTCCGTGCCGACCACCACGGTCTGATACGCGCTCATCAATACCCTCCCACTGCTCAGTTAAACGGCCATCGAGACAGTAACCTGTCGCCGGGCCGCAAGGGGTGCGATTGACGACACAGCCGTGTCGGATCCCGGCCCGACCGGCGCAAATACCCGACCGGGCCCGACGTGACCTTGCCGACAGTGACCGGCGCCGCTGTCGCGCCGTCCGCGTTGGCTAATTCCGCCACCACGGCCGGGGTGACGGTCAACACTGCAACCAGGGTCGCCACCACCCCGGTAACGTGACCGTCGATTAGTGACCGAACACGAGTAGCGAACACATTGAATACTGTCCTCACCCCCGAGCGGGTAACCAGCGAAACCCAGCCGGCGCGGCGGCGTGCCCGGCGGTGGGACGCGGTCTGGATTGCGGTGTTCGCCAGCGTCCTCAGCGCGGCGGGCGCCAGCCACCCGTCGTTGTGGTTCGACGAGGCCGCCACCATCTCGGCGTCGGCGAATCGGTCCTTGCCCGAATTGTGGCGGCTGCTGGGGCATATCGACGCGGTGCACGGCCTGTACTACCTAGTCATGCACGGCTGGTACGCGGTCTTCCCGGCCACCGAGTTCTGGTCGCGGGTGCCCAGCTGCCTGGCGGTCGGGGTGGGCACCGCCGGGGTGGTGGTGTTGGCGCGGCAATTCGCGACCCGTCGCGTCGCGGTGTGCGCGGGCGTCGTGTTCGCGATCCTGCCGCGGATGACCTGGGCGGGCATCGAGGCGCGCTCCTACGCGTTGGCGGCGATGGCCGCGGTGTGGCTGACGGTGCTGTGCGTCACCGCGATCCGGCGCGACCGGGCGGCGCTGTGGCTGGCCTACGGCCTGGCGGTGGTGGCCGCGACCCTGCTCAACGTGTTTGTGGTGCTCATCGTCGCGGTGCACGGCGTGCTGCTCTGGGTGCTGCCGTGTCGACGGTCGACGGTCGGGTGGTGGGCGGGTACCTCGACCGTGGCGGTGGCCGCGCTGATCCCGTTTCTGCTGTTCAGCCAGACCCAGATCTACCAGGTCGGCTGGATCTCGCGGCTGAACTGGCACAACATCGTCGACGTTGCGCAGCAGCAGTATTTCGACGACAGCGTGCCGTTCGCGGTGCTCGCCGGCATCGTCTTCGTGGCCGCCATCGCGATCCGGGTGACCGGCCGGTGGCAGCCGGACGACCAGACCCGGCAGCTGCTGATCCTCTGCGCGGCCTGGATCGTGATCCCGACCGGTGTCCTGTTGATCTACTCCGCGGTGAGCAAACCGATCTACTACCCGCGCTACCTGTTGTTCACCGCCCCCGCCATGGCCATCCTGCTCGCGGTGTGCATTGCGGCGCTCGCGACCCGGCCCCGGTCGCTGGTGTCGGTGCTGGTGCTGTTCGCGGTGGCGGCGGCCCCGAACTACGTGGCACCCAGCGGGGTCGCCACGCCAAGGAGGGCTGGGATTACAGCCAGGTGGCCGACGTGATCCAGGCGCAGGCCGCCCCGGGTGACTGCCTGGTGGTGGACAACACCACCGGCTGGGCGCCCGGGCCGATCCGGGCGCTGCTGGCGGGGCGCCGCGGCATTTGAGCATCTGGTCGACCCGGGCCGCGGTCCCCGCGGCCCGGCGGATCGGCCGGCTGTGGGACGGGCACATCGCGGTGTGGCTGGTGGCCGACCAGCTGCGCAAGTGCCGGGTGGTCTGGACGATCACCAACCATGACAAGACGCTGCCCGCCGAGCAGTCCGGGGCCCGGCTGCCGCCGGGACCGCGGTTTGCCCGCACCCCGGATTTTCGGGTGCTCAACGGCCTCGGCTTCCACGTCGTGCAGCGCTGGCAGTTCAGCTTCGCTCAGGTGATCAAGTCCACCCGCTGATCGCCGTGCGTGTGCCGATCGCCGAGCGTGCGCTCACGGCGGAAAATCACGAAAAACCTCGCCACAGACGCACGTTCGGCGCGGCGGCGGGCGCGGCGGGCGCCGACACGGTGACGCTCACCTCGGCGTCCTCCTCCTCGGAGTCCTCGGAGTCGCCCTCGTCGGAGTCCTCGGAGTCGTCGATGACGTCGAGATCCTCGTCGAAGTCCTCATCGTCCTCGTCGTCGAGGTCGACCTCGTCCTCGTCCTCGTCGGTGTCCTCGTCCTCGTCGGTGTCCTCGTCGAACTCGTCCTCGTCGGTGTCGACCAGGTCGTCCTCGGCGACCTCCCGGGCGACCTGCTGCTCGGTCTTCTGCTCCTCGACGCGTTCCTCGGCCTCGGCCGTCGGCGTTTCGTCCGCGGGACGCGGTTCACCGGACTCGGCGGACTCCTCGTCGTCGTGCTTACCGTTGGCGGCCGCCATCGCCTTGAACATCGGGTGCTCGCCGGGGACGTGCGGCGGCACCTTGGCCACCGTCGGCTCCTCGGCCTTGCTCTTCTTGGTCCGCTTGCCGCGCCGACCGCCGCCGGACTCGGATTTGCGTCCCGGCGTGGTGGAGTCGACGGGATCGGTGTGCAGCATGATGCCGCGGCCCGCGCAGTGCGGGCACGACGTGGAGAACGCCTCGACCAGCCCGGTGCCCAACCGTTTCCGGGTCAGCTGCACCAACCCCAGCGAGGTCACCTCCGACACCTGGTGGCGGGTGCGGTCGCGGGCCAGCGCCTCGGTCAGCCGGCGCAGCACCAGATCCCGGTTGGATTCCAGCACCATGTCGATGAAGTCGATGACCACGATGCCGCCGATGTCGCGCAGCCGCAGCTGGCGCACGATCTCCTCGGCCGCCTCCAGGTTGTTCTTGGTGACGGTCTGCTCCAGGTTGCCGCCGGAGCCGGTGAACTTGCCGGTGTTGACGTCGACGACCGTCATCGCCTCGGTCCGGTCGATCACCAAGGTGCCGCCCGAGGGCAGCCACACCTTGCGGTCCATCGCCTTGGCCAGCTGTTCGTCGATGCGGTGCACCGCGAACACGTCCGGCCCGGGCTGGCCGTCCGGCCCGGCCGGCGGTTCGTACTTGGTCAGTTTGGACACCAGTTCCGGGGCCACCGCGTTGACGTAGTCGGTGATCGTCGTCCACGCGTCGGTCCCGGCGACGATCAGCTCGGAGAAGTCCTCGTTGAACAGGTCGCGGATGACCTTGACCAGCACATCGGGTTCCTCGTAGAGCGCGACGGCGGCGCCGGCGGCCTTCTCCTTGGTCTCGGCGGCGGTGGCGTCGATCTGGCTCCAGCGCTCCTGCAGCCGGGTGACGTCGGCGCGGATGTCCTCCTCTTTGACGCCCTCGGACGCGGTGCGGATGATCACCCCGGCGTCGGCGGGCACCACCTCGCGCAGGATCTCCTTGAGCCGCTGCCGTTCGGTGTCGGGCAGCTTGCGGCTGATCCCGGTCGACGACGCGCCCGGCACGTAGACCAGGTAGCGCCCGGCCAGCGACACCTGGGTGGTCAGCCGGGCGCCCTTGTGCCCGACCGGATCCTTGCTGACCTGCACGACGACATAGTCGCCGGGTTTGAGGGCCTGCTCGATCTTGCGGTTGGCCCCGCCCAGCCCGGCGGCCTCCCAGTTCACCTCGCCGGCGTACAGCACGCCGTTGCGCCCGCGGCCGATGTCGACGAACGCCGCCTCCATCGAGGGCAGCACGTTTTGCACGATGCCCAGGTAGATGTTGCCGACCAGCGACGTCGACGCCGCCGACGTCACGAAATGCTCGACGACGACGCCGTCCTCCAGCACCGCGATCTGGGTGTAGCGCGCGCCCCGGTGCGGGGGCTCGGTGCGGACCTTGTCGCGCACCACCATCACCCGCTCGACGGCCTCGCGCCGGGCCAAGAACTCGGCCTCGCTCAGGATGGGCGGTCGACGCCGCCCGGCGTCGGCACCGGGCCTGGCGATCCTGAGTGTGCCGCTGGCGTTGCCGCTGGCCTCGCTGGTGTTCCTGGGCGCCTTCATTCCGCTGGTCGGTGCGGTGGTCTACGGGTTCTGCG
>PPEA01000176.1 GCA_002967005.1 Mycobacterium talmoniae | reverse complement strand
AACAATGCCAGCGCCCAGATCGCCGCGACGGCCACCGGGCTGTGGTGACCCAAATGGGTGACCGCGGCGACCGCCAGGCCCCCGGCCACCATCAACGGCGCGGCCGCCACCAGGTTCGCGATCACCCGGCGCCTGTTCAACGAGGCGCTGACGAATTCGCTGACCGTCCAGCCGATCGACAGCGCCGCGCCCAGGAACCCGGCCGCCAGCGGAAGCAGATGCGCCAGCCGCTGCCCCAGCAGCGGCACGTACAGGTTGGCCTTGGTGGCGGCCATCAACAGGCCCAGCGTGAGGTAGATCCACTTCTCCCGGCCGGGGTGGAAGATGCTGGGCGGCAACACCGCGACCGGGGCACGCCGGTCGACGACCACAAACGCCCAGACCAGCAGGCCGCCGAAGGCGAGCAGCCCGGCGGCCGCGATAAAGCTGTGCGGGAGTTCGGCGGCGCTGACCGCCAGCGCGGCGGCACCCAGGATCAGCAGCGACCGCACCGGCATCCGGATCGGTTCGCCGGGATGTTCGTCACGTCCGGCCGGCAGCACCACGCTGACCGCGACGGCCATCGCCACGGTCAGCATCGCCAGCGCCGAGAACGTCCACCGCCATAGCCCCCATCGCGCGAAGAAGCCGCCCACGGCCGGCCCCCACCAGGGTGCCGACCCCCACATCGCCGACACCAGCGCCGACGCCCGGGTCCACAGCGCGCTGGGCAGCACCGCGTTGATCAGCGCATAGCCCAGCCCGGCCAGCAGGCCGCCGCCCACGCCCTGCAGCAGGCGGCCGGTCAGCAGGATCTCCATCTTGGGTGCCAGCGCACACACCAGGCTGCCCGCGCCGAACACGGTGAGCCCCAACAGGTAGGACGACCGCGCACCGATGCGCACCAGCACCGAATTGACCGCGGCGGCGGCGACCACCGACCCGACCAGGTACAGCGTGGTCACCCAGGCGTACAGCCGCTCGCCGCCGATATCGGCGATCGTGCTGGGCAGCAGGCTGATCGTGAGGAATTCGTTGGTGGCGTAGAGGACCACCCCACCGGCGAGCACGGCCGCGGTCCCCAAATATCGTGGGCCCAGGAGCTCGCGCCAGCTGCCGGTGGTGCCGATCGGGTCAGACGCTGCCGCTTCGGTTAGGTGCACCACCGTGTGCAGTCAACCACGGTTGGCAGCGACACGCTAACCTCGCTCCCCAGCCCGGGCGCGTCACTTCAGCCCGGCGGCGTCCATGCCGCGCAGTTCCTTCTTCAGGTCGGCGATCTCGTCGCGGATCCGGGCGGCCAGCTCAAACTGCAGGTCACGGGCCGCGGTCATCATCTGTTCGGTCAAATCCTTGATCAGGTCCGCCAGCTCGGCGCGCGGCATATTGGCGGTGTCGCGGCCCTCGAACACGCCGGCGCTGACCGCGCGGCCCGGCTCACCCTGGGCGCGTCGGCCGCGTGAGGCGTTACGCCCGGATCCGCCGATCTCGACGGTCTCGCTGTCGTCGGCCTCCCGGTACACCTGGTCGAGGATGTCGGCGATCTTTTTCCGCAGCGGCTGCGGGTCGATGCCGTTGGCCTCGTTGTAGGCGATCTGCTTGGCGCGGCGCCGCTCGGTTTCGTCGATGGCCTCCCGCATCGAGTCGGTGATGCTGTCGGCGTACATGTGCACCTCGCCGGACACGTTGCGGGCGGCGCGGCCGATGGTCTGGATCAGGCTGCGGGTGGACCGCAGGAAGCCCTCCTTGTCGGCGTCGAGGATCGCCACCAGCGACACCTCCGGCAGGTCCAGGCCCTCGCGCAGCAGGTTGATGCCGACCAGCACGTCGTAGTCGCCGAGCCGCAGCTGGCGCAGCAGCTCCACCCGGCGCAGCGTGTCGACCTCGGAGTGCAGGTAGCGCACCCGGATGCCCAGCTCCAGCAGGTAGTCGGTGAGGTCCTCGGCCATCTTCTTGGTCAGCGTGGTGACCAGCACCCGCTGGTCGGCCTCCGCGCGGGCGCGGATCTCCCCGATCAGGTCGTCGATTTGCCCCTTGGTGGGTTTGACCACCACCTTCGGGTCGACCAGCCCGGTCGGCCGAATCACCTGCTCGACGAACTCGCCACCGGTCTGGGACAGCTCATAGGGGCCCGGGGTGGCCGACATGTACACCGTCTGCCCGATCCGGTCGGCGAACTCCTCCCAGGTCAGCGGCCGGTTGTCGCACGCCGACGGCAGCCGGAAGCCGTACTCGACCAGGTTGCGTTTGCGGGACATGTCGCCCTCGTACATCCCGCCGATCTGCGGCACCGTGACGTGTGACTCGTCGATGACCAGCAGGAAGTCCTCGGGGAAATAGTCCAGCAGCGTCGCCGGCGGGCTGCCGGGCCCGCGCGCGTCGATGTGCCGTGAATAGTTCTCGATGCCCGAGCAGAACCCGACCTGGCGCATCATCTCGATGTCGTAGTTGGTGCGCATCCGCAGCCGCTGCGCCTCCAGCAGCTTGCCCTGCCGTTCGAGTTCGGCGAGGCGTTCGGCCAGCTCCTCCTCGATGGTGGAGATGGCGAGCGCCATCCGCTCCGGACCGGCCACGTAGTGGGTGGCCGGGAAGATCCGCAGCGAATCCACCTTGCGGACCACGTCGCCGGTCAGCGGGTGCAGGTAGTACAGCTCCTCGATCTCGTCGCCGAAGTATTCGATGCGGACCGCCAGCTCCTCATAGGACGGGATGATCTCGACGGTGTCGCCACGGACCCGGAACGAGCCGCGGGTGAACGACAGGTCGTTGCGGGTGTACTGCACGTCGACCAGCAGCCGCAGCAGCGCGTCGCGGGGCACCTCGGTGCCGACCCGCAGCTCGACCGAGCGGTCCAGGTAGGACTGCGGGGTGCCCAGGCCGTAGATGCAGGACACCGACGCCACCACCACCACGTCGCGGCGGGACAGCAGGCTGGAGGTCGCCGAGTGCCGCAACCGCTCGACGTCGTCGTTGATCGAGCTGTCCTTCTCGATGTAGGTGTCGGTCTGGGCGATGTACGCCTCCGGCTGGTAGTAGTCGTAGTACGAGACGAAGTACTCGACGGCGTTGTGCGGCAACATCTCCCGCAGCTCGTTGGCGAGCTGGGCGGCCAGCGTCTTGTTCGGCGCCATCACCAGGGTGGGCCGTTGCAGCCGCTCGATCAGCCAGGCGGCGGTGGCGGATTTGCCGGTGCCGGTGGCGCCGAGCAGCACCACGTCCCGCTCCCCCGCACTGATCCGCCGTTCCAGCTCGTCGATCGCGGTGGGCTGGTCCCCGGCCGGCGCGTACGGGCTGACCACCTCGAACCGGCCGCCGGTGCGCACCAGCCCCGCCACGTCCTCTGCGGCCGGGCGGTACTCCGAATGCGCAACGATGGGGTGTTCTGTTGCGAAAGCCATGGTCACCAGGGTAGGCCGGGGCACCGACAAGGCGGCACGCCCGGGCGTGACTGAGATCGACGTCTAAATTTCGCAAAACCGCCTTTTGAGGGGCTATGTGTCAATCTGGGCGTCGATTTCAGCAGCGACCTGCTTAGAATCGTCCATCCACCCGCCTAAGCATGAGACGTTCGACCTGGTCGCGCGCACCAACACCGACCCCAAGGGGATCGTTCGCGCCGTGGACGTGTACACGGTGCGGCCGTGGGGCCTCTACATGGCCCGGCCGACGCCCGGCCGCGCCCAATTCCACTACCTGGAGTCGTGGCTGCTGCCGGCGCTGGGGCTGCGGGTGAGCGTGTTCCATTTCAGCCCCGGCCACGAGCGCGACCAGGACTTCTACCTCGACGTCGGCGACTACACGCCCGGCCCGGACCGGTGGCGGTCGATGGACCACTACCTGGATTTGGTGGTGCGGACCGGACGCGACACCGCACTCACCGACGTGGACGAGCTGCTGGAAGCCCACCGGCTGGGGCTAGTGTCCACGGCCACAGCGGAACTGGCGGTCCAGCGCGCCACCACGGCGGTGGCCGGGCTGGCCGCGCACGGCCACGACCTGGACCGCTGGCTGGCCAGTACCGGCGTCGTGCTGACCTGGCGGGATCGGCCTACTCGACCGGCACCGGGATCTCGGTAGTGACCGCATCCTCGGAGCCGGGGTCGGGTTTGGTGGCGCGGTGGCGGGGGGTCAGCGTCGAGGTGGGCAGCACCTTGATCGGCCACCAGAACCAGCGTCCCAGCAGCGCCGCGATCGCCGGGGTCATGAACGCGCGGATGATGAAGGTGTCGAACAGCAGCCCCAGGCAGATCGCCGACCCGGCCTGACCGATGGACACCAGGTCGCTGGTGATCATCGAGCCCATGGTGAACGCGAACACCAGACCGGCCTGGGTGGCCACGCTGCCCGACCCGCCGACACCGCGGATGATCGCCGTTTTCATGCCGGCGCCGAGTTCTTCCTTGAACCGGGAGACCAGCAGCAGGTTGTAGTCCGAGCCCACCGCCAACAGGATGATGACGGTGATCGGCAGCACGAACCAGTGCAGCTCCAAGCCCAGGATGTGTTGCCACAGCAGCACCGAGAGCCCGAACGACGAGCCGAGTGAGATCGCGATCGTCCCGACGATCACCCCGGCCGCCACGATGCTGCGGGTGATCACCAGCATGATGATCAGGATCAGGCTCAGCGACGCGATCACCGCGATCATCAGGTCGTACTTCACGAACTCACCGATGTCGTGATACGTCGGGGCGGTGCCCCCCAGGTAGAGCTTGGATCCCTCCAGCGGGGTGCTCTTGATGGCTTCCTTGGCCGCCTTGAGCTCGGCCTCGGTCTTGGCCAACGCCTCGTTGGACGCCGGGTCACCCTCGTGCGTGACGATGACCTGCGCGGACCGGCCGTCCGGGGAGACCAGCAGCTTGAGGCCCTTCTGGAAGTCGGCGTTGTCGAACGCCTCCGGCGGCAGGTAGAAGAAGTCGTCGTTCTTGGCCGCGTCGAAGGCCTGGCCCATCACGGTCGCCGTGTCGGTCATCCGGCTCATCTGGTTGATGAGCCCGTTGAAGCTGCTGTACATGGTCAGCGTGGTGTTGCGGATGTCCTTGGAGATCGCGATCATCGGCGGAATCTGGGCCACCAGCTGCGGCGTGATCTCATCCATCCGTTGCACGTCGGCCAGCATCGAATTCATGTTGTCGGTCATCTTGTCGATGCCGTCGAGGCCGTCGAAGATGGACCGCAGCGACCAGCAGATCGGGATGTCGAAGCAGTGCGGTTCCCAGTAGAAGTAGTTGCGCATGGGCCGCCAGAAATCGTCGAAATCCGCGATGTGATCCCGCATCTCGTCGGCGGTCGCCTTCAGATCCGTGGTGTCGCCGACCATCTGGTGGGTGGTGTCGGCCATCTGCTGCATCAGGTCGTGCATGCGCTCCATGATGGCGATCATCTCGCCGAGCTGATCGGTCATATGCAGCATGTCGGCCATCCGGTCCTTGAGGTAATTCAAGTTCTCGGTGATCGGCACCGACTGCATACTGACCTGGAACGGGACCGAACTGTGGTCGATCGGCGCCCCCAACGGCCGGGTGATGCTCTGCACCTTGTTGATGCCCTCCACCCGCAGCACGTTTTTCGCGATGCGGTCCAACACCAGCATGTTGCCCGGGTTACGCAGATCCTGGTTGGCCACGATGAGCAGGACGTCGGGGTTCATCCGCGCCTTGGAGAAGTGCCGGTCCGAGGCGTGGTAGCCCTGAATCGACGGCAGGCTGGCCGGGATGAAGTACCGGTCGTTGTAGTTCACCGAATAGGTCGGGAGCACCCCGAGGCCGATCAACGCGACGATGATCGTCACCGCCAAAATCGGTCCGGGCCACCGCACGATGGCGGTCCCGATGCGCCGCCACCCCTGGGTGGTGACCTTGCGCTTGGATTCCAGCAGACCGAAGCGGGTGCCGATCAGCAGCACCGCCGGACCCATCGTCAGCGCCCCGGCCACCACCACCAGCATGCCCAGCGAGCAGGGCACCCCCAACGATTCGAAGTACGGCAACCGGGTGAACTTCAGGCAGAACATGGCGCCGGCGATGGTCAACCCCGAACCCAGGATGACGTGCGAAACGCTGTGGTACGTCGTGTAATAGGCCGCGATGCGATCCTGGCCGGCCGCGCGCGCTTCCTGGTAGCGGCCGATGAGGAAGATCGCGTAGTCGGTACCGGCCGCGATCGCCAGCGACGTCAGCATGTTCACCGCGAAGGTGGACAAGCCGATGATGTGGTGGTGGGCCAGCACGGCGATCAGTCCACGCGCCGCGCCGAGTTCGACGAACACGGTGAACAAGATGAGCAGCATCGTCGCGATGGAGCGATAGACCGTCAGCAGCATGACCATGATGACCACGAACGTGATCAGCGTCATCTTGAGCATGCTCTTGTCGCCGGCGTCGTTCATGTCCATGGTCAGCGCGGCCTGACCGGTGACGTAGACCTTCAACCCCGGCGGTGGGGTGTTGCGCTCGACGATGTCGCGCACCGACTGGACGGATTCCTTGCCCGCCGTGGTGCCTTGGTCACCGACCAGGTTCAGCTGCACGTAGGCGGACTTGCCGTCCATGCTCTGGGCGCCGCCGGCGGTGATCCGGTCGCCCCAGAAGTCCTGCACGTATTCGACGTGCCCTTTGTCGTCTTTGAGCTGGGTGACCAGGCGGTGGTAGTAGTCGCGCGCCTGATCGCCGAGCGGCTGGTCGCTTTCCAGCAGCACCATGATCATGCTGTCGGAGTCGAACTGCTGGAACTCCGAACCCTGCTTTTTGATCGCCTTGTAGGACGGCGCGTCCCGCGACGCCAGCGAGACCGAGTTCTCTTTTCCGACCTCTTCCAGCTGCGGCACAACGACATTCACCAGGACGGTGAACACCAGCCAGCCCAGGATGATCGGCACGGACAGCCGGCGGATGGTCACCGCGATCCGGGATGCTTTGGCCTCGGCCATGTGCGCGCTCATGCGGACTTCACCAGGCAGAACACCTGCGCGTTGTGGGTCGTCACCGACTGCTCGTCGCGGACCTCACCGTTGACGATGATCCGGCAGCCGATGGAGTTGCTGTCCCCCTGGGCGACGACGTTGGCGAAGATCGAGGTGAGTTTGGTCGAGATCGTGTACGACCACGGCAGCGTCGTGAAGTCGGCGTGCTGGGGTTGGGAGTGCTCGTCGAGGAAGTTCGCCTGGCCGGTCGTGCCCGGCGGCCCGAACACCTCATAGATCACGTCTTTGGGGATGACCGGTTTGGATTCGTCGATGATGTCACTCGACGACTTCTTGGCGTCGACCATGCCGTGCAGCCGGAAGACGGCGAACCCGGCGGTGGCGACGACCACCACGATGACCAGCGGTATCCACGCCCGCTTCACGACCGTAAAAATCTCACGTCCCCTTCAACCCGCAAACGTCATCGATCCGCGCACCGGTGCGCGTGGGGCCGTTGCCCACGCATGTCTTAAGCGCCCAGGCATCGGGTTTAATTCCGTCGCCGTCGGCCCCGTTTCTCGGCAAGCCCTCAGTAATTCGTAAGGCATGCTACATAACTTTTTTGTCGAAGTGTATCTGTTAAATCGGTCACATTCTCGCCGCTAGTATCCGCGAACGTTCATTATCAGATTTAGCTGAGCAGCCGTAATAATGCTGTAAATACATGTAATAACTCCAAATTATAGTTTGCTTGCTGCCGCTCACCGCTACCCGCTCGGTGACCGTCTCGGCGGCGCTCCGACCGGGTGAGCCGCTCCTGAACGCGGCTGCCGGTGGCCGTAATCACCGCGTCGACACAGGCGTGATCCGCGTCACACATCCGGCGCTCACGGGCATTGGGACGGCTCAATCCGCGCCGAAGCCGCTCCGATCGGCGATCCGCCAGCAAATATCTGCAGCGGTCGGGATGCGGCGCTACGGACGCCAGTCGACGGCGTCGGCCCACTCCCAGGCCCGCCGGTAGGCGTCGCGGAACCACGGTTCTTTCGCGTCGGCGTAGTCGCCGCCGTCCGAATGTGCCGCCGCGACTTGCCGTTTGACGTCGACATACTCCGAGCGCACCGCGGGGTTGGCGGCCAGCCAGGCGCCGAACAGCAGCGCGAACTGCTGACCGGGCCAGCCGTCCACCCGCAGGTGCACAAACGTCGGCCGGCCCGGGTCGGCCGATCCGTGGATCCGCTTGCCCCACAACGCGGGGTCGTTGCTGTGGTCGAATGCGGGCACGGTGCTGCGGGCGTCGAGTTTGACGTCGTCGCCGGTGATCTGGTCGATGCGGGGATACCCGGCGGCCCGCAGCGCCTCGGCGAGTTCGTCGGCGGCGGTGAGCGATTCGACGGTGACCTGGATGTCGATGACGTCCTTGGCGGCCAGCCCGGGCACCGAGGTCGAGCCGATGTGATCCACCCGTATCGCCGCCGCGCCGCAGGCGACCCGGAGGCGCTGACAGATGCGCTGGCCTTCGGCGGCCCAGCCCGGATCGGCGGGCACCACCCGCACCGGCCGCCGCACCACCTGCCCGGCGCCGAGGTTGTGGGCGAACGGCGCGATGCGCCGCTGCCACAGCTCGCGGGCGGCCGCGCGGAGGTCCGCCGGACTGCCCGAGTTGTCCAACCAGACATCGGCGACCGCGCGCCGCTGCTCCTCGGTGGCCTGGGCGGCGATCCGGGCCCGCGCGTCGGCCTCGGTCATCCCCCGCTGCCCGGTCAACCGCTGAATCCGGGTCTCGACATCGGCGTGCACGATCACCACCAGCGGAAACAGCGGCGCCATCTGCGATTCGACCAGCAGCGGGATGTCCTCCACGATCACCGCGTCCGCGGCGGCCGCCGCGATCAACTCCGCGCGCCGGCGCCCCACCAACGGGTGCACGATGCCGTTCAGCGTGGCCCGTTTCTGGTCGTCGCTGAACGCGACCGCGGCCAGCGCCGGACGGTTCAGCGCCCCGTCGGGCAGCAGAATCTCCGACCCGAACGCGTCGACCAGCGCCGCCAACCCCTCGGTGCCGGGTTCGACGACCTCGCGGGCGATGACATCACCGTCGACGATGATGCCGCCGCACTCGCTGAAGGTCGCCGACACCGTCGACTTGCCGGCGCCGATACCGCCGGTCAGCCCGATCCGCAGCATCCGCACACCCCTAGCGCGAGATTGAAACCTGGCAGGTGGCTACTCGCACAAACGCTGCGAGATTTCAATCTCGCAGCGTTTGCACGGCGGTTAGGCGTTGCCGGCGAGCTTCTCCCGCAGCGCAGCCAGCTGCTCGTCGCTGGCCAGCGATCCGCCGGCCGACTCCTCACGCTGCGTGCCGTTGCCCGAAGAGTGCTCGGACTCGCCGTGGTCGGCGGCGGCGAACTTCTCCATCTGCGCGGTGTGCATCTTGTGGCGACGCTCGGCCTCGGCGTAGCGGGCCTCCCATTCGGCGCGCTGCTTCTCGAAGCCCTCGAGCCACTCGTTGGTCTCCGCGTCGAAGCCCTCCGGGAAGATGTAGTTGCCCTGCTCGTCGTAGGAGTCGGCCATGCCGTACTTCGACGGGTCGAACTCCTCGGTGTAGTCCTCGTTGGCCTGCTTGAGGCTCAGCGAGATACGCCGGCGCTCCAGGTCGATGTCGATGACCTTGACCATCGCGTCGTCGCCGACGGCGACCACCTGGTCCGGCACCTCGACGTGGTGCTCGGCCAGCTCGGAGATGTGCACCAGACCCTCGATGCCCTCCTCGACCCGGACGAACGCGCCGAACGGCACCAGCTTGGTGACCTTGCCCGGCACGATCTGGCCGATCGCGTGGGTGCGGGCGAAGTGCCGCCACGGGTCTTCCTGAGTCGCCTTGAGCGACAACGACACCCGCTCGCGGTCCATGTCCACGTCGAGCACCTCGACGGTGACCTCGTCGCCGACCTGCACCACCTCGGACGGGTGGTCGATGTGCTTCCAGCTCAGCTCGGAGACGTGCACCAGGCCGTCCACCCCGCCGAGGTCGACGAACGCGCCGAAGTTGACGATCGAGGACACCACACCCTTGCGGATGGCGCCCTTCTGCAGCTGGTTGAGGAACTCGCTACGCACCTCGGACTGGGTCTGCTCCAGCCAGGCCCGCCGGCTCAGCACCACGTTGTTGCGGTTCTTGTCCAGCTCGATGATCTTGGCTTCGATCTCTTTGCCGATGTAGGGCTGCAGGTCACGGACCCGGCGCATCTCCACCAGCGACGCCGGCAGGAAGCCGCGCAGCCCGATGTCCAGGATCAGGCCGCCCTTGACGACCTCGATGACGGTGCCCTTGACGGCCTCGTCCTTCTCCTTGAGCGCCTCGATCGTGCCCCAGGCGCGCTCGTACTGCGCGCGCTTCTTGGACAGGATCAGCCGGCCTTCCTTGTCCTCCTTGGTGAGAACCAGGGCCTCGACCTCGTCGCCGACGGACACCACCTCGTGGGGGTCGACGTCGTGCTTGATGGACAGCTCGCGGGACGGAATGACGCCTTCGGTCTTGTATCCGATGTCGAGCAGGACCTCATCCCGGTCAACTTTGACGATGGTCCCTTCGACGATGTCGCCATCGTTGAAGTATTTGATCGTTTTGTCGATGGCGGCGAGAAAGTCCTCGGCGGAGCCGATGTCGTTGACGGCTACTTGCGGCGAGGTGACGGCGGGACTTGGCATATGGGAGGTTGCTCCGGACAGGTGAGGTCGTAGGGACGGGACGTTATTTTTCTGTGCATGCTGCGGCCCGCGATCGAGTCGCGAGCTACCTGTCGAGGCTACTCGACTTGCTCTACGCTGACCAAACTCACCCCGATCTAGCCGCCGGCGGCCCGCCGCACCCGGGCGCCCAGCGAGTCCGAAACCAGGCCGCCGGGCATCACCCACTGCTCCGGTTCCCGCTCGACGAACTGCGCCATCGCGTCGGCGATGCGCTGCGAGGTGGTCTGGACCAGCGCGTTCAGGTTCGGGTCGTCGCGGTCGACCGGGCT
>PPEA01000175.1 GCA_002967005.1 Mycobacterium talmoniae | reverse complement strand
CGCGGCCGCGCGGGACGCGGTGAGAAACCAGACGCCGTCGTTGAGGTTGCGCACCAACGCGCGGTACATGGCCCGGACCGGATGGCCATTTACGGGCCGACAGCTGGGCCGTCGGGTCGACGTGGTCGCGGAAGTCCTGCAGGACCTGCGAATGCAGGGCATGGCCCTTCCAATACACCAGCCGGGCCAGCACCGCCGACATGGCGTCGATGAGCCGGGCGGGCAGCGCCCGCGAGGCGGTGGAGGCCAGCAGCGCGAGGTACCGGAACAGCAGCGGGGCCCGCGTCGGCCCGGCGGGCTCGGACATCCCGACAGTTTAAGGTTCGCTGGTGACGTACTACCCGCCGCTGCCGCCCAGGCGCATCCGCAAAGTCGGTGCACCGCTGGGCGTGCTCATCGCCTTCGGCATCGTGGCCGGCCTGATCGTGATCCTGTTGACCGCGGCCAACCCGGTCGGCACCGCGATCGGGTTCGTGCTGTCCAGCCTGGGCATCGCGGTGGTGCTGCTCGCCTACCTGTGGCTGGACCGGTGGGAGCCGGAGCCGCCGCGGCTGCTGCTGCTGGCGTTCGGGTGGGGAGCGTCGCTGGCCGTGGTGGTGTCGGTGCTGCTGGAACTGTCGCTCGAGTCCTGGATCGCGCCCGGCGCCAAAACGCCCAGCGCCGCGTCCATCGCGGTCGGCGCACCGCTGATCGAGGAGGCCGCCAAGGGCCTGTTCCTGGTGGTCATGATGACCGGCCGGCGCCGCAACGAGATGAACTCGCTGACCGACTGCCTGGTCTACGCCGGGATCACCGCGGCGGGGTTCGCCTGGCTGGAAGACATCTTGTACATCGCCGACGCCGACACACTGGCCCACTCGCTGCTCACCGCGGCGATGCGGCTGGTGATGGCGCCGTTCGCCCATCCGCTGTTCACCACGATGACTGGGATCGGGGTGTTTTTCGCGCTCCGCCAACGCCATATCGCCGCCAAGATCGGCTGCGTGCTGGCCGGCTACGCCGCCGCGGTGCTGCTGCACGCGTCCTGGAACGGCTCCGCCCTACTGGGGGCGGGGGCGTACTTCTTGATCTACGTGTTCTGGATGATGCCGCTGTTCGGGCTGGCGATCACCCTGGGCCTGGTCAGCCGCCGCCGAGAGCAGCACGTCGTGGCCGACAAACTGCCCGGCATGGTGGCGGCCGGCCTGATCACCCCCAACGAAGCCACCTGGCTGGGCTCGATGCGCGACCGGAAGCTGGCGATCGCCACCGCCACGCGGATGGGCGGCCCGCCCGCCGGCACGGCGGTCAAGAATTTCTCCGCCCAGGTCGTCGAGTTGGCCTTCGTGCGGGACCGCATCGACCGCGGCTTCGGTGATCAGCGAGTGTTTGCGCTGCAAAACGAGCAGGTGCAGGCGGTCGTCGCGGCCCGGTGGGCGGCACCGATCTTGCAGTGGCTGGCTGCCTACCGGGTGCCGGCCATGCCGCGCTAATGCGCGGCGGCGTCCCAGGACCGGCCGTAGCCCACCGACACCTCCAGCGGCACGTCGAGCGGGTAGGCGCCGCCCATCTTGTCGCGGACCAGCGCCTCCAGCGGCTCCCTCTCCCCCTCGGCGACCTCGAACAGCAGCTCGTCGTGCACCTGCAGCAGCATCCGTGACGCCAGGCCGGCCTGCTGCAGTGCCTGCGCCACCTCGATCATCGCCACCTTGATGATGTCGGCGGCGCTGCCCTGGATCGGGGCGTTGAGCGCGGCCCGCTCGGCGGCCTCCCGGACCTGCCGGTTGCTGCTGTCGAGTTCCGGCAGGTAGCGGCGCCGGCCCAGCACCGTCGAGGTGTAGCCGTCCTTGCGGGCCTGATCGACCACCGCGTGCAGGTAGTCACGCACCCCGCCGAACCGGGCGAAGTAGGCGTCCATCTGGTCCTTGGCCTCTTCGGTGGAGATCTTCAGCTGCTGCGACAGCCCGTAGGCGCTCAGCCCGTAGGCCAACCCGTAGGACATCGCCTTGACCCGGCGGCGCAGCTCGGGGGTCACCTCCTCGATCGGCACCGAGAAGGCGCGGGACGCCACGAACGAGTGCAAATCTTCCCCGGTGTTGAAGGCCTCGATCAGGCCGTCGTCTTTCGACAGGTGCGCCATGATGCGCATCTCGATCTGGCTGTAGTCGGCGGTCATCAGCTCGGTGTAGCCGTCGCCGACCACGAACGCGTCGCGAATCAGCCGGCCGGCCTCGGTGCGGATCGGGATGTTCTGCAGGTTCGGTTCGGTCGACGACAGCCGGCCGGTCGCCGCGATGGTCTGGTTGAAGGTGGTGTGAATCCGACCATCTCCGGCCACCGACTTCAACAAGCCGTCCACGGTGACCTTGAGCCGGGTGACGTCGCGGTGACGCAGCAGGTGCTCTAAGAACGGGTGCCCGGTCTTGTCGAACAGCGACTGCAGGGCGTCGGCGTCGGTGGTGTAGCCGGTCTTGGTGCGTTTGGTCTTGGGCATCTCCAGCTTGTCGAACAGCACCGTCTGCAGCTGTTTGGGCGAGCCCAGGTTGATCTGTTCACCGATGACCGCGTAGGCGGCTTCGGCGGCGTCGCGGATCTGGTCACCGAATTGGCTTTGCAGCGCCTGCAGCCGGTCGAGGTCGACCGCGATGCCGGCGGTCTCCATCCCGGCCAGCACCGACTGCACCGGCAGCTCCATCTCGGACAGCAGCGCGGCCGAGTCGATCCGGGCCAGTTCGTCGTCCAGCGCGTCGGCCAGGTCGACCACCGCACGGGCCCGCAGGATCACCGTCTGCACCGCTTGGACATCCTCGCCGTCGCTGTCGTCGAGCAGCGAAAGCTGTTGGTCCTCAGAGGTTTCGGCGCGCAGCTCACGACGCAGATACCGCAGCGACAGGTCGTCGAGGGTGAAGCTGCGCTGCCCGGGCCGCACCAGGTAGGCGGCCAGCGCGGTGTCGGAGGTGACCCCGGCCAGCGTCCAACCCCGCCCGGCCAGGTCGTGCATGGCCAGCTTGGCCTCGTGCAGCGCCTTGGGCTGCGCCGGGTCGGCCAGCCAGCCGCCCAGCGCGGCATCGTCGTCGGGGGTCAGGGCCGCGGTGTCGAGGTAGCCGCCGTCGCCGTCG
>PPEA01000174.1 GCA_002967005.1 Mycobacterium talmoniae | reverse complement strand
CGCCACCGTGCCCGGGGCCAGCGCGCCGCCGCGCACATCGAAGCCCTCGTCGACCTCGGTTCGACGGCCGCCAGCGTGTCGAACAGCCGGTCGCGCAGCACCCGGAACTCCAGGTCGTCGAAGAGCCGGTGGATGTGGTCACGGTCCCACGGCTTCATCTGCAGGGTGTCCGGGGTCTGCGCCAGCGGCACGTCCTTCACCAAGTCGGTGAGTTCGCGGTTGAGCACCACCGCCGCCAGGTTGGCCCGCAACGCGTCGCCGACCTTGCCCTTGACCGTGTCAACGTTGTCGACCAGGCCCTGCAGCGAGCCGTATTCGGCGATCCATTTGGTGGCGGTCTTCTCCCCCACCCCGGGGATGCCGGGCAGGTTGTCGCTGGGGTCGCCGCGCAGCGCGGCGAAATCCGGGTACTGCGCCGGGGTCAGCCCGTATTTTTCGACCACCGCCTCCGGGGTGAACCGGGTCAGCTCGCTGACCCCCTTACGCGGGTACAGCACGGTGACGTCGTCGCTGACCAGCTGCAGCGAATCCCGGTCCCCGGTGACCACCAGCACCCGGTAGCCCTCCTTCTCGGCCTGGGTGGCCAGGGTGGCGATCAGGTCGTCGGCCTCGAAGCCCGCCTCGGCGAGCACGGTGATGCCCAACGCGCCCAGCACTTCCTTGGTGATGTCGATCTGGCCGCGGAACTCGTCGGGGGTGGCCGACCGGTTGGCCTTGTACTCCGGGTACCGCTCGGCGCGGAAGGTCTGCCGGGACACATCGAACGCGGCGGCGATATGGGTGGGGGTTTCGTCGCGCAGCAGGTTGATCAACATGGCGGTGAAGCCGTAGACCGCGTTGGTGGTCAGGCCGCCCTGCGTCTTGAAGTTCTCCGCCGGCAGCGCGTAGAACGCCCGGAACGCCAGCGAATTGCCGTCCAGCAGCATGAGCGTGGGCTTGGCGGGCGCGGACGGGTCGGCGGTCGCCTTGGCGCTGGCGGTCTTGGCTGGGCTCACGGACCTAACTCTAGGCACCCCGGCAGACGTCGGATGGTGGCGCCGCGCATGCGGCTCAGACCAGCCGCCGCTCAGCGGTTATGTCGTACTCGGTGACCGACGCCGACACGAGGGCGTCTCGCTGCCCGTCGCTCGGACCGCCGCCGCGGAATGCATTGACGGCTGCCTGAGACTCCCAGCGCTCGAACACGTTGACCCGCCCAGGTCGATCAGATCAGCCGAAACCGAGAAGTCCAGACACCCCGGTGCTTGCCGGGCCCGCTGCACGACGTAGACGCACCCATTTAAGTAGCTCTCACGCTGCTGGGGCTTGACGATAAGGTGGCCCGCGACGATTACCATTCCCGCTCCCGGTTTGCTCGACGGTGTTTCAGGGTCTGACCATCCTCGAGTGCCGAACTGATCGTCGGCATCGCCAGGCGGCAAAACTGGAACACGTTTCAGTTTCTCCGCGGTTCTCGGTACGCTGACCGGGTGCCAGACGTAGCCTCGCAACCGGCCATCGACGGGTGGTTCGCCACCGACGAATCCGGTCAAACCCATCTCATCGGCGCCAAGTGCCCGCAGTGCAGCACCTATGTGTTCCCGCCGCGCGCCAATAACTGCCCCAACCCTGCCTGTGACGGCGACGTGCTCGAGCCGGTGCCGCTGTCGCGGCGCGGCACGGTGTGGAGCTACACCGAAAACCGCTACCCGCCGCCGGCCCCCTACCCGGCGCCGGACCCGTTCGAGCCGTTCGCGATCGCCGCGGTCGAGCTGGCCGACGAGGGCCTGATCGTGCTGGGCAAGGTGGTCGACGGCACGCTGGCCGCGGACCTGAAGGTCGGCATGGAGATGGAGCTGACCACCATGCCGCTATACACCGACGACGACGGGGTCGAGCGCCTCGTCTACGCGTGGAAGAAGGTGGCCGCATGACCCCCCAGCCGGTGTACATCCTCGGTGCGGGCATGCACCCGTGGGGCAAGTGGGGTCGCGACTTCACCGAGTACGGGGTGGTCGCCGCCCGCGCCGCGCTGGCCGAGGCCGGTCTGGACTGGCGGCAGATCCAGCTAGTGGCCGGCGCCGACACCATCCGCAACGGCTACCCGGGCTTCATCGCCGGCTCGACGTTCGCCCAGAAGCTGGGCTGGAACGGGGTGCCGGTGTCGTCGTCGTACGCCGCCTGCGCGTCCGGTTCGCAGGCGCTGCAGAGCGCCCGCGCCCAGATCCTGGCCGGTTCTGCGACGTGGCGCTGGTGATCGGCGCCGACACCACCCCCAAGGGCGCGTTCGCCCCGGTCGGCGGGGAACGCAAGAACGACCCGGACTGGCAGCGGTTCCACCTGATCGGGGCGATGAACCCGGTGTACTTCGCGTTGCTGGCCCGGCGCCGGATGGATCTGTACGGCGCCACCTCCGAGGACTTCGCCCAGGTGAAGGTGAAGAACTCCCGGCACGGCCTGCAGAACCCGAATGCCCGCTACCGCAAGGAATCCGCGGTGGAGGACGTGCTGGCCAGCCCGGTGGTCGCCGACCCGCTGCGCCAGCTCGACATCTGCGCCACCTCCGACGGCGCGGCCGCGCTGATCGTGGCCAGCGCGGAGTTCGCCCGCAAGCACCTGGGTTCGCTGGACGGGGTGCCGTCGGTGCGCGCGATCAGCACCGTCACCCCGCGCTACCCCCAGCACCTGCCCGAATTGCCGGACATTGCAACCGATTCCACCGCCGTCGCGGCCGCACCGGAGCGGGTGTTCAAGGACCAGATCCTGGACGCCGCCTACGCCGAAGCCGGGATCGGGCCCGAGGACGTCAGCCTGGCCGAGGTCTACGACCTGTCCACCGCGCTGGAGATCGACTGGTACGAGCACCTGGGGTTGTGCGCCAAGGGCGAGGGCGAGGCGCTGCTGCGCAGCGGCGCCACCACGATCGGTGGCAAAGTGCCGGTCAACCCGTCCGGTGGGCTGGCCTGCTTCGGTGAGGCCATTCCCGCCCAGGCGATCGCGCAGGTGTGCGAGCTGACCTGGCAGCTGCGGGGGACGGCCACCGGGCGCCAGGTTGAGGGCGCCACCGTCGGCGTCACCGCCAACCAGGGCCTGTTCGGGCACGGCTCCTCGGTCATCGTCGCCCGCTGAGGCTTTCGCCCGCCGAGCGTGCGCAAATGTACGCCGCCAGTAGGGTCTAGCCGTACATTTGCGCGCCCTCGCGCTAGGCCATCCGGAGGTCACATTGACGGCGGTCTCACGCATTGTTGCTGGTGCTAGCGCGGCGGTGCTGACCTGCGCCGTGTCGATGTCTGGGCCGCTGGCGTGGTCGCCGGCGCGGGCCGATCCGGCGGCGCCGCCGACATTGGAGTCGATCGAGCCCCCGCCCCCGCCTCCGCGGCCGGCGGCCAGTAACACCTCCGATGAGGCTCAAATACGCCAGGTTTTCCTGGCCTCAATCGATGCCTACAACAGATCGGACTGGAACACCTGGCTCGGTAACCAGTGCGCGAGGCTCCGTCACGTCAACACCGCCGTCCTGCAGGGCATTCGCGATCGGGGCGGGCCGAACTACGCCACGATCATGTCGGTGACGGTCATGGGTAACACTGCCGACGTGACCCAGACGGATCAACTTGGGCAGGTCGACACGTTTCACATGGTGCGTGAAAACGGCTGGAAGATCTGCGGCGCCGCCTAGTCAGGCGATCGGCTAACCGCCGACACCACGTCAGGACTCGGTGCCGGGTTCCGGGGCGCCGAGGGTTTCCACCACCACCTCAGCCACCCGCTTCATCGTGGTGCGCTGGTCCATCGCGGCGCGCTGGATCCACTTGAACGCCTCCGGCTCGGTCAGGCCCTGTTTGGCCTGCAGCAGCCCCTTGGCGCGCTCGACGAGCTTGCGGGTCGCCAACCGCTCCGACAAGCTGGCGACTTCGCGTTCCAGCGCGGCGATCTCACTGAACCGGCCCACCGCCAGTTCGATGGCCGGGATCAGGTCGCTGATCGAGAACGGCTTCACCAGGTACGCCATCGCGCCGGCCTCGCGGGCCCGTTCGACCAAGTCGCGCTGGCTGAACGCCGTCAGCACCACGATCGGGGCGATGCGCTTGCTGGCGATCTCCGACGCCGCGTCGATGCCGTCGCGGCGGGGCATCTTGACGTCCATGATCACCAGGTCCGGCCGGAGCTGCTCGGCCAGGTCGACGGCCTCCTGGCCATCGCCGGCCTCCCCGACCACGTCATAGCCCTCTTCGCGCAGCATCTCGGCCAAATCCATCCGGATGAGCGTCTCGTCTTCGGCGATCAGAACCCGATGCGTGGTGGGGGCGTCGGTGTCGGTCGTGGGGCCGGTCATGACGTCATTCTGTCGCGAGTGGCGCTGATCAGCGACGCCGGGGTCACCGCGAGTTCACCCAGCTGCCATCGACTATGGTGGAGGACCGCACAGCCGCACGCCCTCGTATCCCAACTGGCAGAGGAAACGGATTCAAAACCCGTACAGTGTGAGTTCGAATCTCACCGAGGGCACTCCCGTCACTATCCGGACAAACATCCAGCTCACCAGGCTAGGCTGGGCACGTGATCAGGCGCGGCTGCGCTGCGTCGGTGGTGGCCGAGAGTCCCTACCGACGGTCGCACTGCGTCCCGGCCCGCACCCAGCACTGGGCCGAGGGATCGACGCGGCGGATGCGGGTCCTCAAGATCACGGCCTGGATCGGCGCAACGATCACCACCATCTTCGGCGTAATGCAGTTGTTCACCGGCAACGCGCTGTGGTGGATCGGCCTGATCAACCTGGCTACCGCGGTGATTTTCGCGGTGACGCCGAAGCTGTACAAATACGGTGAGCTGGTCGGCCCGCTGACCTTCATCGGCGTGGCCTACGTCGCGATCTTCGTCATCGCTTGGGCGGTGGGTACCGGAGCTGGCGCCCAGTTCTACTTCTTGGTGTCCGCGACGCTGGTGGTGTTGATCCTCGGCGTGGAGCACATCGTGCTGGCGGCCAGCCTGGCCGCGCTGGGCGCGGCGTTGACCATCGTGTTGCAGTTCTTGGCGCCGACGGACACCGGGGCCGCGCCGGCCTGGGCGCAGACGGTGAGTTTCGTGTTCACGATCATCTCGTCGTGCGTGATGGTGGTGGCGACGGTCTGGTACACGCTGCGCGAGACCGCCCGCGCCGAGGCGGCCATGGAGGCCGAATACGAACGGTCCGAGGCACTGCTGGCCAACATGTTGCCCGCCAGCATCGCCGAGCGGTTGAAGGACCCGGCCCGCGCCGTCATCGCCGACAAATACGACGACGCGTCGATCCTGTTCGCCGACATCGCCGACTTCACCGAAAACGCCAGCGACACCACCCCGGCCGACCTGGTCCGCTTCCTGGACCTGCTGTACACCGATTTCGACCTGATCGCCGAGAAACACCGGCTGGAGAAGGTCAAAACCAGCGGCGACTCGTACATGGTGGTCAGCGGGGTGCCCATCCCCCGCCCGGATCACCTTGACGCGCTGGCGAATCTGGCCCTGGACATGGCCGAGGCCGTCGCCGTGATGCAGGATCCGCACGGACGCCCGCTGCGGATCCGCATCGGTCTGGCGGCCGGGCCGGTGGTGGCCGGGGTGGTGGGCACGCGCCGCTTCTTCTACGACGTGTGGGGCGACGCCGTCAACGTCGCCTCCCGGATGGAGTCGACCGACACCGCGGGCCGCATTCAGGTGCCGCAGGACGTCTACGAACGGCTGCGGCATGCCTTTGTTTTCGAGGAACGCGGCGACGTCGCGGTCAAGGGCAAGGGCATCATGCACACCTGGTATCTGACCGGCCGCCGGCCCGCCGTCGACACCGACGGCCGCCGCCCGGAGGTGCCCCACCGCGCCGACGCACGGTGAGGCACCCGTTACACCTTGCGGTTCTCCGACTTGATCAGCCAGGCCTGCTTCTCCAGTCCGTCGATCAGCTCGTGCAGCAGGTCGGCGGTGCTGGGGTCCTCGGCGTCGACGGCGTCGTGCACGCCGCGCAGCGTGGCCACCGTCGCGTAGATACGGGTGCTGATCAGGTCGACCACGTCGGTGCTGCTGCGCTCATAGGCCGGGAACTGCGGCAACGTGGTGGTGGCGGCGACGGTGTCGGAGCGGCCGTCGGGCACCGCGTCCAGCGCCCGCAGCCGCTCGGCGATGGTGTCACTGCCCTCGCGGGCGAAGTCGACGAGCTCGTCGAGTTGCAGGTGCAGGTCACGGAAGTTGGTCCCCACGACGTTCCAGTGCGCCTGCTTACCCTGCAGATGCAGTTCAATGAGGTCCACTAACACCTGCTGCAGGTGCGCGGTGAACGTTTCGGAGACGTGGAAGCCCTGCACATCGGCGTCGGTTCGGCGGTTGGTCATCGCTGCTGTCCTTTCCCGTTGGCAATGCCTGGTCCAACGGGCCCACCAGCGCGAATATTGCGGTCGACGATGTCGGCTTGGTCACTCACACCAGCTGTTCGACCCGCTCCCGGCTTTGCTCCGGATCGGTGCCGGGCACATAGCTGGGCATCGTGTGCGCGCAGCTGGTGCCGTGGGCCACCCGGGCCTGCGCGGCCCGGAACTCCGGCAGCGGCCCCATCGCGGTGTGCAGTCCGTTGATCAAGGTCCACATCGCGGTGCGCCGCGCGGTCCGCTCGATGGGGTTGGGTGACTGGTGCATCACCATCGCGGCCGCCCATTTCGGCAGGGTGTCGCGGATGGCCCAATCCAACGCCGGGCCGATCGGGCCCAGCGGACCCGTCGGGCGAACATTCGACCCGGTCGCCATCGCGGTGCCGTGGGTGATCGCCAACCGCGGCAGATACGCCTCCAGGCACTCCAGCGTCTCGGCCTTGGTCGCCGGCAGGTCGGTGCCGCCCAACGCCTGTCCGACCCGGACGAATTCGCCGTAGTAGCGGTCGAGCTTGGCCCCGCGCAGCGGTTGCGGGTGATACAGCTCGTGCGCGGTGGCGATCCCCCAGACCACCGTCGCGTAGTTCCAGCGCAGCCAATCCGGGTCGTCGGCGTCGTAGGGCAGCCCGTCCGGCCGCACGCCCTTGACGGTGTGGTGCATCGACCGGACGGTGCGGGCGGCCCGCTCGGCGGTCTCGGTGGAGCCGTAGGCGGTGGCGATGAAGAACGACAACGAGTGTCCCAGCCGCACTTTGGCGCCTTCGGGATCGATCCGCCCGGTCACCTCCCCGGTTTCATCGCGCTCGACGATGCGGGAGTGGTCGACGCCCATCCAGAAGATGCTGGGATCGAACCGCTCGATGTAGGCCGCGCATTGCAGCCCGAACAGCAGCGCCGGGAAGTGGGAGTGCACGTGCCACACCGCGCTGCCCGGCCCGAACCAGCCCGGATCACCGGCCGGGCCGGCGAACTCCAGGCCGCGGAAATAGCGGCTGCGCACCTGCTTGTCGAAGAACCCGTTGAGCTGATGTCCGAGCAGCTGATGCGGCAACACGATCTGCATGACGAGCCCTTTCCGGTTTGAATACGCCCGTTGTCACGATACTCGTCTGGATACACCCGTGGCCAGACCTTGGGAAAGATAGGCTGGGTCGATGTCGAGCCCGACCGCTGGGCCGGCGTGCGTTGACCGACCGCCGGGCCGACGG
>PPEA01000173.1 GCA_002967005.1 Mycobacterium talmoniae | reverse complement strand
ATCTGGAAGCGGCCCGCACCGGCCGGGGCGACCGCCAAAAAACCCGGGGTGGTGCGCATGCTGCGGATCTACCGCGACTACGCCCACGACTCCGATGTCGCCTACGGCGCCTACGGCAGCCGAAACCATCTCGACATCTGGCGTCGTCCCGACCTGGACCGCGGCGGTCGCGCGCCGGTGCTGCTGCAGGTGCCCGGCGGCGCGTGGATGCTGGGCAGCAAACGCGGGCAGGCGCATCCGTTGCTGAGCCACCTGGCCGAGCTGGGCTGGGTGTGCGTGTCGATCAACTACCGGCTCAGCCCGCGTTCGACGTGGCCGGATCACATTGTCGACGTCAAACGTGCGATCGCCTGGACCAAGGAGCACATCGCCGAGTACGGCGGCGACCCGGACTGGATCGCGATCACCGGCGGCTCGGCCGGCGGTCACCTGTCGTCGCTGGCCGCGCTGACCCCCAACGACCCGCAGTTTCAGCCGGGTTTCGAAGACGCCGACACCCGGGTGCAGGCCGCGGTCCCGTTCTACGGCATCTACGACTTCACCCGCGACGACGATTCGATGCACCCGCAGTTGGTGCCGACCGTGCAGCGCTACGTGTTCAAGCAGAGCCGGCGCAAGTTTCCCGACGTGTACCAGGCGGCGTCGCCGATCAGCTACGTCTCGCCCGACGCGCCACCGTTTTTCGTGCTGCACGGCACCAACGATTCGCTGATCCCGGTGGAGCAGGCGCGTAGCTTCACCGCGCGGCTGCGCGAACACAGCACGGCGCCGGTCGTCTACGCCGAGTTGCCGTACGCCCAGCATGCGTTCGACATCTTCAGTTCGCCGCGCGCGGCGCACGCCGCGGTGGCGGTCGAGCAGTTTCTCGCCGAGATCTACGCTCCGCAAAGCGCGGCACGCCGCTCGGCCTGACCGGGGACCCGGCGCGGACACGGCGCGATAAGGCAGCGAATACCCCCGCCGAAAATTGCCGGAACTGTCAAACTGGGGGCATGGAAACTCCGGCTGTGCCAAATTTGTTGCCGCATCTGTGGAAGTCCACCCTGGTATCGGGCGTGCTGGCGCTGATCCTGGGCGTCCTGGTCTTGGTCTGGCCCGGCGATAGCATCATCGCCGCCGCGATCCTGTTCGGTGTCTATCTGCTGGTCACCGGCGCCGCACAGGTGTTTTTCGCGTTCAGCTTGCATATCACCGCCGGCGGGCGGGTGCTGTTGTTCATCAGCGGTGCGGCGTCGCTGGTGTTGGCGGTGTTGTGCTTCCGACACTTCGGTGAGGGCTACGCGATTCTGTTGCTCGCGATCTGGATTGGGGTCGGGTTCATCTTCCGGGGCGTGGCCACCACGGTCTCGGCGATCAGCGACCCGGGGCTGCCCGGGCGTGGCTGGGAGATCTTCGTCGGGGTGATCAGCCTGTTGGCCGGCATCGTGATGCTCGCCTCACCCTTCGAATCCCTGGGGATACTCACGCTGGTCGTCGGTATCTGGCTGGTGATCATCGGCGTCTTCGAGATCGCCTCGTCGTTCGGCATCCGTCGCGCCTCGAAGAAAGTCGACGAGGTGCTCTCGGGTCCCTAGCCCACCGAACGGACCGCACCGTTACCTAGACAACAGTTCTCTAGTGCCGAGCCGACCCAACTACTACACTGCGTCGTAGCTAACCGGGAGGTGCCAGATGGACGTCGTCGACGTGTCGCGGTGGCAGTTCGGGATCACCACCGTCTACCACTTCATCTTCGTGCCGCTCACGATCGGGCTGGCCCCCCTGGTCGCGGTGATGCAGACGGTGTGGGTGGCCACCGGCAACCCGGCCTGGTATCGGCTGACCAAGTTCTTCGGCAAGCTGTTTTTGATCAACTTCGCGGTCGGGGTGGCCACCGGGATCGTGCAGGAATTCCAGTTCGGGATGAACTGGAGCGAGTATTCGCGGTTCGTCGGCGACGTGTTCGGCGCCCCGTTGGCGATGGAGGGGCTGGCGGCCTTCTTCTTCGAATCCACCTTCATCGGGCTGTGGATCTTCGGCTGGGGTCGGCTGCCCCGACTGGTGCATCTGGTGTGTATCTGGATCGTCGCGATCGCGACCAACGCGTCGGCGTTCTTCATCATCGCCGCCAACTCGTTTATGCAGCATCCGGTCGGCGCCCACTACAACCCGGCCACCAAACGCGCCGAGCTGGACAGCATCCTGGCGCTGTTCACCAACAACACTGCGCGAGCCGCGTTTTCCCACGCGGTGGCCGGCGCGTTCTTGACGGCGGGGACCTTCGTGGCCGCGGTGTGCGCCTGGTGGATGGTCCGCTCCCGGGCCGGGGTGGCCGCCGGCGACACCGACGCGCCGGCCGCCGACACCGACGCCCGCACCATGTATCGCCCGGCGGCCCTGCTGGGCTGCGGGGTTGCGTTGATTGCCGCGGTCGGCTTGTTTTTCACCGGCGACGCGCAGGGCAAGCTGATGTTTCATCAGCAACCGATGAAGATGGCGTCGGCGGAGTCGTTGTGCGACACCGCCACCGACCCCAATTTCTCCGTGCTGACCGTAGGCAGGCAGAACAACTGCGACCACCTCACCCGGGTGATCGAAGTGCCCTATGTGCTGCCGTTTTTGGCCGAAGGCCGGTTTCACGACGTGACGTTGCAGGGTGTGCGCGATATGCAGCGCAACTACGTGGATCGCTTCGGCCCCAACGACTACCGGCCCAATCTGTTCGTCACCTACTGGTCGTTCCGGGCGATGATCGGGCTGCTGCTGGTTCCGGTGTTGTTCGCGCTGACCGTGTTGTGGCTGACCCGCAGTGGGCGCATCCCGAATCAGCGCTGGTTCTCCTGGTTTGCGCTGCTGACCATTCCCACCCCGTTTTTGGCCAACAGCGCCGGATGGATCTTCACCGAGATGGGCCGCCAGCCGTGGGTCGTGGTGCCCAACCCGACCGGCGACCAGGATGTCCGGCTCACCGTCGCCGAAGGGGTGTCGCGGCACGCCGCCGGCATGGTGGTGACCTCGCTGGTGGTGTTCACCCTGGTCTACGCGGTGCTCGCGGTGATCTGGTTCTGGCTGCTGCAGCGCTACATCGCCGAAGGACCGCAGGAACACGATGCCGAACCGGCGCCGCCCGCCCCGCCGGGCGCCGACGACGTCGCGCCGCTGTCGTTTGCCTACTGAACGCAGGGAGGTACAAACCCGTGGGACTTCAAGAACTGTGGTTCATCCTGGTTGCGGTGCTGTTCCTGGGGTTTTTCATCCTGGAGGGCTTCGACTTCGGGGTGGGCATGCTGATGGCCCCGTTCGGCCGGGTGGGAGCCGGCGACCCGGAGGCGCATCGCCGGGCCGCACTGAACACCATCGGCCCGGTCTGGGACGGCAACGAGGTGTGGCTGATCACCGCCGGCGGCGCGATGTTCGCGGCGTTTCCCGGCTGGTACGCGTCGGTGTTCTCCACCCTGTACCTGCCGTTGCTGGCGATCCTGTTCGGGATGATCGTGCGCGTCGTGGCGATCGAATGGCGCGGCAAGATCGACGATCCAAAGTGGCGGGCCTGGGCGGATTTCGGGATCGCCGCCGGGTCCTGGCTGCCGGCGATCCTGTGGGGGGTGGCGTTCGCGGTGCTGGTCCGCGGGCTGCCGGTGGACGCCGACCACCAGGTGCACCTGTCGGTCACCGACGTGATCAACGCCTACACCCTGCTGGGCGGGCTGGCCACCGGTGGGTTGTTCCTGTTCTACGGCGCGGTGTTCGTAGCGGTGAAGACCGCCGGCGCGATCCGCGACGACGCGCACCGGTTCGCGGTGTGGTTGTCGCTGCCGGTGACGGCGCTGGTCGCGGTCTTCGGGGTGTGGACCCAGGTGGCGCACGGCACCGGGTGGACCTGGCTGGCGCTGGGGATCGCGGTGCTGGCGCAGCTGGCCGCGGTGGCGGTGGTGTGGCGCCGGGTCTCCGACGGCTGGGCGTTCGCGTGCACCGCGGTGGTGGTGGCGGCGGTGGTCACCATCCTGTTCGGTGCGCTGTATCCGAACCTGGTGCCGTCCACGTTGAACCCGGACTGGAGCCTGACGATCTACAACGCGTCGTCGACGCCGTACACGCTCAAGATCATGACGTGGGCGGCGGTGATCTTCGCCCCGCTGGCCATGGTGTACCAGGGCTGGACGTATTGGGTGTTTCGGCAACGGATCTCCGCTGAACAGATTCCGGCGTCGATCGGGCTGGCCAGGCAGGCATCCTGAACGCCAGCCGCGCACCGCTAGACCCGCGCCTGTGGCGGGCCTCGGTGGCGGTGCGCCGCCTGCTGGTCGCCACGGTGGGCTGCGGTGTGGTGATCTCGGGCTGCGCGGTCGCCTCGGCGATCGTGTTGGCGCACATCGTCGCTCACGTGATCACCGATCCGTCGGCCCGCAGCCTCGGCGACTGGGCACCGCTGTTGACGCTGCTGGTTGTGCTGTGGATCGTGCGCACCGCCGCGCACTGGTGGCAGGCCCGGGTCGGTCAGCGCGGCGCCAGCGCGGTGATCGCCGAGCTGAGCGGTCGGGTGCTGGCCGCGGTCACCGCCC
>PPEA01000172.1 GCA_002967005.1 Mycobacterium talmoniae | reverse complement strand
GGACGGCCGCGAAACGGCGACCGCGGTGATCTCGGCGCTGGCCGCGCTGCACGGGGCCTGGGGCGTGCGGGTGCATGACGTGCGGGCCTCGGTCGACGCGCTGAAGGTGGTCGGGGCCTGGACCGCGGGAGGGACGGCCTGATGTCTGATCGAATCGAATTGCGCGGCTTGACTGTTCGCGGCCGACACGGAGTGTTCGAGCACGAACGCGTCAACGGGCAGGACTTCGTCGTCGATATCACCGTGTGGCTGGACTTCGCGGCCGCGGCCGCCAGCGACCAGCTGTCCGACACCTACGACTATGGGCTGCTGGCCGAGCGCGCCGCCGCGATCGTGGCCGGCCCGGCCCGCAACCTGATCGAAACCGTCGCCACCGAGATCGCCGAGGATGTGATGAACGACGACCGCGTGCACGCCGTCGAGGTCACCGTGCACAAGCCACAGGCCCCGATTCCACAAACCTTCACCGACGTGGCGGCGGTGGCCCGCCGGTCCCGCCGGTCCGGCCGCGGTGTGGTGATTCCCGCCGGAGGTGCCGATGTCTAAAGCGGTGCTGTCCATCGGATCCAACCTGGGCGACCGGATGGCCCGGCTGCAGTCGGTGGTCGACGGCCTCGGCGACGCCGTGCGGGCGGTGTCCGGGGTCTACGAAACCGATCCGTGGGGCGGGGTGGACCAGGGGCCATTCCTCAACGCGGTGCTGATCGTCGACGACCCGGCCCGCGACGGGCACGCCTGGCTGCACCGTGCCCACGAACTCGAGCAGGCCGCCGACCGGGTGCGGGGCCAGCGGTGGGGTCCGCGCACCCTGGACGTGGACCTGGTCAGTTGCTACGACACCGGAGACGGCCGCGACACCGAGATGTTTTCCCGCGACGACGGGCTGACCCTGCCGCACCCGTTGGCCCACCTGCGGGCGTTCGTGCTGGTGCCGTGGTTGGCGGTCGACCCGGACGCCCAGCTGACCGTGGCCGGGCAGCGACGGTCGGTGGCGGCGCTGCTCGGCCGAGCTGCGGACCCGGCCGACCGGGACGGGGTGCGGCCGACCGCGCTGGCGTTGCATACCGGCGCCGATCCGAGCGCGGACGGCTGATGGGCCCCACCCGCAAACGTGACCTGACGGCCGCGGCGGTGGCCGCCGCGGTGCTGGGTTATCCGCTGGTGGTGCTGTCCTACCGGTGGTTTCCGCCGATCACGGTGTGGACCGGGCTGTCGTTGCTGGTGGTCGCGGTCGTCGAGGCCGGGTGGGCGCGCTACGTCCGCAAGAAGATCGACGACGGGCAGGTCGGCGACGGGCCCGGCTGGCTGCATCCGCTGGCGGTGGCCCGCGCCTGGTGGTGGCCAAGGCCTCCGCGTGGGTGGTGGCACCGGTGCTGGGCTGGTGGGTCGCGGTGCTGGCCTACCTGCTGCCGCGCCACGCGCTGCGCGTCCCCGGCCAGGACACTCCCGGGGCGGTGGTGGCCGCCGTCAGCGCGTTGGCGTTGGTGGTCGCCGCGTTGTGGCTCCAGCATTGCTGCAAATCCCCGCACGATCCGTCCGAGCCCGCCGGGGGCGCCGCACAATAGCTGAGCGGATCGGGCGAGAATCGCCGGAGCGCGGCGACACGCGGACTGACCTCGTGCAGGTACAGTCAGGCCAATGCGCGCCGACGACGACGCAGAGCGTAGCGAGGAGGAGGAGCGGCGCAGATGACTTCCGTTCTGTCCCGCGGCGCCCGGGTCCGGCGCGGCGGCCGCAGGCCGGGCTGGGTGCTCTTGACGGCGTTGCTGGTGCTCGCCATCGCCGGACTGGTCACCTCGTTCACCGTGATCGGCGGTGTCGCGCTGGGGGTGGCCGCCGTGGTCTGCGGGTTCGTCGGGCGGGGCCGGGTGCGCCGCGGCGAAGCCGACAACGGCGGGGTGGCGATCACCGGTGTGGTGCTGGGCTTTGTGTCGGTCGTCGCCGGGCTGCTGTTCATCGTGGTGTGGGTCGCCTTCTGGGCCAACATCTTCCACAGCGTCGGCGGCGGCGACTACCTCGACTGTCTGCAACGGGCCGGGTCGGACCGGGTCAGCCAACAACAGTGCGCTGACGAGTTCAACCAGCGCGTCGAGGACCGGTTCAGCAGGACACCGGCGATTCCGGCCCCCACCCCGTAACCGGGCGTTACAGCCGTCGGCGACGCGGCAGGAACTCCAGCGACAACAGCACGTACAGCAACGGAACCAGTTGGGTCAACGACACCAGCGCATAACGCCGGTCCCCCGAGGAATGAAACTTGCGCAGGTAGCGGTACAGCGACTCCAGCGCGATCAGCGGGTCGAGCAGGTGGATCGCGAGATAAAAGAAGCCCTGCAGCCGGCTGCGCTGCTTGGTGTCGAACAGTTCCGGAAACGCCGCAAACGCCAGCGACAACCGTTGCGCGCCGGCCTCTTTGGCAGCGTTGATCATGTCGACGCTGAGCCGTTCGTCGATCCCGTTGGGCGCCCCGCGGCGCCGCCACGGCACGTCGAGGCTGACGTCGCTGCCGCCGCCGGCGATCCCGTAGCGGTGAAAGCCCTGGATCTGTCCGGCCGCGTCGCGGGCGATGATCAGCTGAATCCCCGGATAGCGCCCCTCCAACGCGCCGTCTAAGGCCATACAGAAGCCGCGTTCGGTGCGGGCGCCGCTGGGTGAGGCCAGCAGCACCTCGGTCAGTTCGGCCAGCAGCGCCTGGTCGAGGTCCTGCTCGGCCACCACCTCGGTGGTGACCCCGAAGTTGCGGGTGCGCTGCACGGCCTGGCGCAGGTTGCGGAACTTGCGGCCCACCATCGCGAAGTTGGCCACGTCGATCACGACGTCCCGACCGATCGGCACGGCCCGCAGCGACTGGCCCAGCAGCACCGGGTCGCTCCACAAACCCAGCCGCCGCTCGCTGCAGCCCAGCCACCACCAGCCGCCAGCCCGGCCTATGGCACAGCGCGGCGAAGTCGGCGACCAGTTCGGGGAACCGGGCCTCGTCACCGATCGGGTCGCCGCTGACCACCGCGTACCCGATCCGGGTCCGGTAGGCCAGCGCGGCGGTGCCGTCGGCGCTGAAGTGGAAACACTTGAGCGCCTGCATGGCGAACGGCGCCAGCGGATCGGCGCGGGTGCCTTGATCAGCTCCCACACCCGCGGCAGGTCGTCGGGCCGTGGACGCGCGCCGGTGGGCCACATCAGGGCCAGGCCCGACCCGGCGATCAGCACGTCGCCGAGCAGGTCGAAGTACACCACGTGCGCGGTGAGCCCGGCGACCAGCATCAGCACCGCCGCCGACGCGTGCGCGGCGGTCACCGGCCGCCCCAGGAAGATGCCTCGGGCGATCAGCGCCACTGCGGCCAGGATGGTCAACGACCAGCCCAGCCGACCTGCCGCCTGCCAGTTCTCGTGGTCGCGGGTGATCACCAGGATCATCCAGCCGGCCGCGCTGAGCAGGGATAACGCCCCGATCCAGCGGGCGGCGGGGGAATCGACATGAACGACGACGCGTTCTCGGGCCCGCACCCGGGGTGCGACGTCGACCGACGATTCGTACACGCCCCACCTCCCGGTTTCTCGGCTCCAGCGGCTTCCGAATACCCCCTGGTTGGAACGGTACGCCGTGTTCAGGGGGTGACGACTGCGCCAATTTGCGTCGCAATCGAATCGTTGCCGACGGCCCTACCGGGCTTATCGGCGCGAGCCGGGGAAGTATTTCAGGATGCCCTCCTGCACGACCGTGGCCAGCAGCTGCCCGGACCGGTCGAAGAAGTAGCCGCTGCCCAGCCCGCGGGAATCGGTCGCCACCGGCGACGACGTGGAATACAGCACCCAGTCATCGAAGCGGACCGGGCGGTGAAACCACACCGTGTGGTTGGCGCTGGCCGCGAAGATGCGGTCGAAACCCCAGGACAGGCCGTGGGTGGTGATGATGGAGTCCAGCACCGTGGTGTCCGAGGAATACACCATCACCGCGGTGTGCAGCATCGGGTCGTCGGGCATCGGCCCGTCGGCTTTGACCCACACCCGGTTGTGGTCCAGCCGTTCGCCCTTATCCCGCATCACCCACGCCGGGTCGTTGGTGTACCGCCACTCGATCGGGTGCAACGCGTTGACGAAACCCGGGACGGTGTCCTCGTAGCCGCGCAGCAACTCCCGGATCCTGGGCAGCGTGTCCGGTTCGGCGACCTGCGGCGGGTCGATGCTGTGTTCCAACCCGGCACCGCCGGACAGGTAGGAGATCATCGCGGTCGCCAGCAAGGTGCCGTCCTGCATCGCATCGACCCGGCGGTTGGCGAAGCGGCGCTCGTCACGCAACGGCACCACCCGAAACTCGATGTCCTTGGCGGGGTCGCCGCCGTTAATGAAATGGATCGACAGCGCGTTGGGCGGCAACTCACGCAGCAGCGTGCGGCTGCTGGCCACAAACGATTGGGCCATCAGCTGGCCGCCGAACGTCCGCAGCGGGGTTTTGCTGGGGTGCGACCCGATGAACACGTCCTCGCCGATGCGGTTGAGGTCCAAAACCGCCATCAGCTCGTCGAAATCGGGATTCGATGCGGTCGGCTCGTTACTCGCCGGCATCAAACGTCGTCCTCCCCGATCCGGTGCACGTGGATCAGGTTGGTGGAGCCCACCGTGCCCGGGGGCGCCCCGGCGACGATGACCACCTGGTCGCCGCGCTGGTAGCGGCCCAGCTCCAGCAGCGACTTGTCCACCTGACGGATCATGCCGTCGGTGGACTGCATCGGCGGAACGATGAACGTCTCGGTGCCCCAGGTCATCGCCAGCTGGCTGCGGATCTCGGGCAGCGCGGTGAACGCCAGCAACGGCAGCGGGGTGTGCAGCCGGGCCAGCCGGCGCACCGTGTCACCGGACTGGGTGAACGCGACCAGGGCCTTGGCGTCCAGCCGCTCCCCGATATCCCTTGCCGCGTAGGAGATCACGCCGCGCTTGGTGCGCGGCACATGCGTCAACGGCGGGGCGGCGGTGGAATTCTGCTCGACCGCGCACACGATCCGGCTCATCGTGCGCACCGCCTCCAGCGGGTGCTTACCGACCGCGGTCTCCCCGGACAGCATCACCGCGTCGGTGCCGTCGAGCACGGCGTTGGCGACATCGGAGGCCTCGGCCCGAGTGGGCCGCGAATTCTCGATCATCGACTCCAGCATCTGCGTCGCCACGATCACCGGTTTGGCGTTCTCGCGGGCCATCTGGATCGCCCGCTTCTGCACCAGCGGAACCTCTTCCAGGGGCAGCTCCACCCCTAGGTCGCCGCGCGCCACCATCACCGCATCGAAGGCCAGCACCACGGCCTCCAGGTTGTCGATTGCCTCCGGTTTCTCCAGCTTGGCGATCACCGGGACCCGCCGCCCCACCCGGTCCATCACCGCGTGCACCAGTTCGACATCCGACGGCGACCGCACGAACGACAGCGCCACCAGGTCGACGCCGAGGTTCAGGGCGAACTCCAGGTCCTCGACGTCCTTTTCCGACAGCGCCGGGGCCGACACGTTCATCCCCGGCAGCGACATGCCCTTGTTGTTGCTGACCCGGCCGCCCTCGGTGACCGTGCAGATCACGTCGTCACCTTCGATGCGGTCGACCACCAGCGCGACGTTGCCGTCGTCGACCAGCACCCGGTCGCCCGCGGCCGCGTCGGTGGCCAATTGCTTGTAGGTGGTCGACACCCGATCGTGGGTGCCCAGGCAGTCGTTGGTGGTGATCCGCACCGTCTCCCCGTTGGCCCAGTGCGTGGCGCCCTCGGCGAAGCGTCCCAACCGGATCTTGGGGCCCTGCAGGTCGGCGAGGACGCCGACGGCCCGGCCGGTGGCATCCGAGGCGGCGCGGACCCTCTCGTAGGCGGCCTTGTGGTCGGCGTAATCGCCGTGGCTGAAGTTCATCCGGGCGACGTCCATCCCGGCCTCAACCAGCGATTTCACCATCTCATCGCTGCTGGTGGCCGGGCCGAGGGTACAGACGATCTTGCCGCGTCTAGTCACTCCGTCAGCATAGTCGCGGCCGCGAAGCGGGCCCGCGCCGCGCAGTCTCACCGAGCGTGAACACACGGCGAAGAATCGGCCGATGGCCGGTCGCTGGCGGACCGGGGGCGGGGGCAGCGCGTCGCGATAGCCGGTCGCGCCGAACGTGCGCCCATGGCGGCTTTTCCGCCGAATTTCCGCCACAGACGCACACGCGGCGCAGGGACAGCGGCCGTTAGCCCGCCAGCATTGTGGGGATGAGCGGGAAGCCGGGCAGATTGCGCAGCACGGTCCAGGCAATCGCCAGGACCGCGGCGGTCACGGCGGCCGGGATCGGTAGCACCGGCGCCCCGCGGCGCCGGCGCAGCACAATCCATGCCGCCATTGCGGGGAGGCCGACGAGTAGGAACGCGTTGTCCATGACGGCTGCCGCAAGGTGTCCGTGCAGCAGATCGTGGGTCATGCGCAGCCCGCCGCAGGCGGGGCAATTCCAGCCGGTCAGTAGCCGAAACGGGCAAAGCGGGAACAGCGAATCGGGTTGGTGCGGGTCGACGAGCCCGACGTAGCCGAGGGCTCCCGCCAGCAGCACGCCGGTGCCCAAGGCCGGATACAGCCGGCGGCGGCTGGCGACACGCTGGGACGAGCCGGTCATGGTGCCAGCATGCCAGAACGGCGGCTTATCCTCGGCGCCTTCTGAGCCTGCTCAACCAGCGGCGCCGTTCCTGCGGAGCGGGGTGTACGACGGGGTCTCTTCGGGCTCTTCCGTGTCGCCGTCCTCGGGCTCGGCGTCACCGTCCTCGGACGCCGGCTCCTGGGCCGCCTCGGGCTCGGGCTGGTCCTCGGTCTCCTCGGCGGTCTCGCCGTCAGCCGCCTCTGCAGGCTCTACCGCCTCGCCGTCCTGGGCCGCGGCATCGCCCTCCTCGGCCACCTCAGGCTCAGGCTGCTCGGCGTCGACCGGGGACTCTTCCGCGGTCTCGTCGACGGGCGACTCGTCAGCCTCCACCGGCTCCTCGGGAGCAACCTCGGCGTCGGCGTCCTCAGCGGCCGGCTCGGCTTCGACATCGGCTTCGTCGGCCAGCGACTCCTCGGCCGCGTCGGACTCAGGCTGCTCGGCCGGCTCCTCGTTGGCGTCAGCCAGTGCCTCCTCGGCCGACAATTCCGCAGGGGCCTCGTCGGCGTCTAGCGTCTCGTCCTCGTCCAACGTCTCGACATCCTCAGCCTCGGCGTCGGCTTCAGCGGCCACCGACTCCTCGGCCGCGTCGGACTCAGGCTGCTCCTCGGACTCCTCAGCGACCTCCTCGCGAGCCGCGGCTTCAGCGTCCCCCGCCTCGTCGCCTTCGGCCGCACTATCGCCCTCATCGGCCAACTCCTCGGCATCTGCCGCGGATTCATCACCAACAGCCTCGACAGGCGCCTCGTCAGCCTCGAGGGTCTCGGCGTCCTCAGCCTCGGCCTCGGCTTCTTCGGACACCGGCTCGCCCGCAGGCTGCTCCCCGGACTCCTCAGCCGGCGACTCCTCAGCGACCGCCTCTTCGGCGTCGAGCGCCTCGACGTCCTCAGCGTCGGCTTCCTCGGACACCGGCTCCTCGGCCGCCTCAGACTCGGGCTGCTCCGCGGGCTCCTCAACGGCGTCAGCCGGGGGCTCCTCGGCGGCCGCTTCCCCCGCCTCGACCACGTCGATGGCCTCGGCTTCGCCCTCTTCGGCTGCCGATTCCTCGGCCGCTTCGGGCTCGGCCTGCTCCTCGGCGTCAGCGGGGATTCTTCGGCAACCGGCTCGGCAGCGGCGGCGGCTACCGTCTCGCCGCCCTCAGCGTCGTCCGCAGACGCCTCAACCAGGGCCTCGTCGGCGGCCGCCTCCCCCGCCTCCGCCAGCTCGACGGCCTCGGCTTCGGCCTCACCCTCCTCGGCTGCCGCCGCTTCGTCGACGACCTCCTCCGCGCCGGTCGGGAACTCCTCGACGTCGGACTCGTCCGCCGACTCGGCTTCGCCCGCTTCCAAGTCAGCCCCGTCGCCGCCAGCGACCGCGCCCGCGGCGATCGCCAACGGGACCGCGACCCGCTCGGTGTCCGGCTCGGACTCCTCTTCGGTCATCCAGGTGGCGCGCAGGGCGTCCGGATCCTCACGACCCCGAGGCGCGAGCACGATGTAGACCACCGCCCCGATGAACACGAACGTCGACGTGAAGGAGTTGACCCGGATGCCGTCGATCAGGGTCGCGGGGTCGGAGCGCAGCAACTCGATGCCGAACCGCCCGACGCAGTAACCGGCAACATACAACGCGAACAGCCGACCGTGGCCGATCTTGAACCGGCGGTCCACGTAGATCAGCACCACGAAGATCAGGACATTCCAGAGCAATTCGTACAGGAATGTCGGTTGGACCACCGCGAACACCTGCCCGGTCGACACCCCGTCCAGGGAATGCTCATTCAGGATGCCGGACGGGTCGCGCCGATAGAAGATCTCCATCCCCCACGGCACCGTCGTTTCCCGACCGTAGAGCTCCTGGTTGAAGTAGTTACCCAACCGGCCGATGGCCTGCGCCAACACGATGCCCGGGGCGATCGCGTCGCCGAAGGCCGGCAACGGAATCCCACGCCGGCGACAACCGATCCAGGCCCCCACCGCGCCCAGGGCGACCGCACCCCAGATGCCCAGGCCGCCGTCCCAGATGCGCAGCGCCGCGTCGGCGCCGACGCCGGTGGGACCGAAGTAGGTGCGCCAGTCGGTGATCAGGTGATAGAGCCGACCCCCGAGCAAGCCGAACGGGACGGCCCACAGCGCGATGTCGTAGATCACCCCGCGCTCACCGCCGCGGGCCGCCCAGCGTCGGTCGCCGATCACCAGGGCGGCGATGATGCCGACGATGATGCACAGCGCGTAGGCCCGGATCGGCACCGGACCCAGATGCCACACCCCCCGACCCGGGCTGGGGAAGGACGCCAACAACGTCGTCGTCATCATGCGGAAATCCTCTGGCGCACACCGGCGGCGAGTTCCTCCGCGAGGGCACGCAGCGCCGGCAGACCGCCGGTCAGTGCCGACACCAACGCCGAGCCGACGATGACGCCGTCGGCGTAACCGCCGATTTCGGCGGCCTGCTGACCGGACCGCACACCCAAGCCCACCCCCACGGGAATGTCGGACACCTCCCTGACCCGCCGCACCAACTCGGGCGCGGCGTGCGACACCGCGTCGCGGGCGCCGGTGACCCCCATCGTCGACGCCGCGTAGACGAAGCCCCGCGACGCCTCCACGGTGGCGGCCAGCCGCTGCGGCGTCGAGACGGGCGCCACCAGGAAGATCCGGTCCAGGCCG
>PPEA01000171.1 GCA_002967005.1 Mycobacterium talmoniae | reverse complement strand
ATCGACGACGGCGCCACCAGGAAGATCCGGTCCAGGCCGTGCTGCTCGGACGCTGCCAGCCACGCCTCGGCCTCGTCGGGAATCAGGTCGGGCGTGATCATGCCCTGTCCGCCGGCCGCGGCCAGATCCCGCGCGAACGCGTCAACGCCGTAGCGCAGCACCGGATTCCAGTAGGTCATCACCACCGCGCGGCCGCCGGCCGCGCTGATCGCCTCGACCGCGGCCAACGTGTCGCGCACCCGCACACCGCCGTGCAGCGCGCCTCGGTGGTGGCGGCGATCGTCGGCCCGTCCATCCCGGGATCCGAATACGGGACCCCGACTTCGATGAGGTCGCACCCGGATTCCACCAGCGCGGTCATCGCGGCCACCGACGTCGGCACATCGGGATACCCGGTGGGCAGGTAGCCGATCAGCGCCGCCCGGTCATCGCGGCGGCAGCCGTCGAAAAGTGGTGCCAGCTTGCCGGTTTGGCGTTGCTCCAGGGTCACCGCTGCGCACCGCCGTTCTGGTCGAGCAGGCCAAACCAGGTGGCCGCGGTCTCGACGTCCTTGTCGCCGCGGCCGGACAGATTCACCACGATCAGCGCGCCGGGCCCCAACTCGGTGCCCAACTGCAGCGCACCGGCCACCGCGTGCGCGGATTCGATGGCCGGGATGATGCCCTCGGTGCGGCACAGCAACCGGAAGGCATCCATCGCCTCGGCGTCGGTGATGGGCCGGTATTCGGTGCGTCCGTTGTCCCGCAGCCAGGCGTGCTCGGGTCCCACCCCGGGGTAGTCCAGGCCCGCGGAGATCGAGTGCGATTCGACGGTCTGGCCGTCCTCGTCTTGCAGCAGGTAGGAAAACGATCCCTGAAAGGCCCCCGGCGACCCGCCGGTGAAGGTGGCGGCATGCCGCCCGGTGGCCACGCCGTCGCCGGCGGCTTCGTACCCGACCAGCCGAACCTGCGGATCGTCGAGGAACGCGTGGAAGATGCCGATCGCGTTGGATCCCCCGCCCACGCAGGCGGTCACCGCGTCGGGCAACCGCCCGGCCTGGTCCTGGATCTGCACCCGGGTCTCCAAGCCGATGATGCGCTGGAAGTCCCGGACCATGGTCGGGAACGGGTGCGGCCCGGCCGCGGTGCCAAAGCAGTAGTAGGTGTTCTCGGCGTTGGTGACCCAGTCCCGGAACGCCTCGTTAATGGCATCCTTCAAGGTTTTTGACCCGGCCTGCACCGAGACCACCTCGGCCCCCAACAGCCGCATCCGGGCGACGTTGAGCGCCTGCCGGTCGGTGTCGACCGCGCCCATGTACACCACGCAGTCCAAGCCCAGCAACGCGCAGGCGGTGGCGGTGGCCACCCCGTGCTGGCCCGCACCGGTCTCGGCGATCACCCGGGTCTTGCCCATGTGCTTCGCCAGCAGCGCCTGCCCCAGCACGTTGTTGATCTTGTGAGAGCCGGTGTGGTTCAAGTCTTCTCGTTTGAGGAACAGACGTGCGCCACCGGCGTGCTCGGACAGCCGGGCGGCCTCATACAGCGGTGAGGGCCGACCGCTGTAGTGCCGCTGCAACTTGTCGAGGGTGTCCAGGAACTCCTGATCGGTGCGCACCTTGTCGTAGGCGGCGGTGACTTCCTCGATCACCCCCATCAGCGCCTCGGGCACATACCGGCCGCCGTAGCTGCCGAAATGACCACGCGCATCGGGATCGTGGCGGGTGGGTTCGGTAACGGCCGCGCTGGAACGGGGAAGGTCCGGGCCGAGCAGATCTGCCATCGCTGCGGCTCGAGCTAGCGGGCCGGCTTCGGGCAGGACGGATGCCTACCGGCGGTCACCAGATCCGCGACGGCGCCCGCGGATCGCCGCTGGTCACCAGGCCTTCGCCGACCAACACCGCGTCGGCGCC